>JAHCKB010000218.1 GCA_026125985.1 Bradyrhizobium sp. | reverse complement strand
ACCGGAATCGCTCGGCGGCTACTATGTGGGCACATCGAGCGGCCAGCAGGTTCCGCTGTCGACCCTCGTGTCGATCGATACCGGCACCGATCCGAACGCGCTGACTCACTATAACCAGCTCAACTCCGCGACCTTCCAGGCCGTTCCAATGCCCGGCGTGACGGTTGGCCAGGCGGTGGATTTTCTGGAGAGCGAGGCCAAGAATCTGCCCTCGGGATTCAGCCACGACTATCTCGCCGACGCCCGTCAGTATGTGAATGAAGGCAACCAGCTCGCGATCACGTTCGGTTTTGCGCTCATCATCATCTTCCTGGTGCTGGCGGCGCAGTTCGAAAGTCTGCGCGACCCGCTGGTGATCATGATTTCGGTGCCGATGGCGATCGTCGGCGCCCTGATCCCGCTTTTCTTCGGCTTGGCCACCGTGAACATCTATACCCAGGTCGGCTTGCTGACGCTGGTGGGCCTGATCACCAAGCACGGCATCCTGATGGTGGAGTTTGCCAACGAGCTGCAGGTCAACGAGAGGCTCGACCGCCGCGCCGCTATCGAACAGGCTGCCCGCATCCGGCTGCGGCCGATCCTGATGACGACGGCGGCGATGGTCACCGGGTTGATTCCACTATTGACGGCCTCCGGCGCGGGAGCGGCGAGTCGCTTCTCGATCGGCCTCGTGGTTGTGGCGGGCATGTCGATCGGCACGCTTTTCACGCTGTTCGTGCTGCCGGCGGTCTATGTGGTGCTGGCCACCGACCACCGTGCCAAGCTAAGCTCCGAGCGGACGCGCGAGATCGCCGAATACGATCTCGGTGAAACCAAGGCGTTGAAGCCGACGTGAGCGGACCGGCCGCTGCTTGCGGCCGTAAACAACAAAAGAAGAATCCGGGGAGCGAACATGACGAACGAATTTGCGGCCGGAAACTATCGATTCATCCCGGCTGTGTTCCAGTATTCGGCGGGCGCGGCGGCGCTGCCCGGCTATGAGGTCGAGCGTGTGCGCTTCGACAGGATGCCGAAACTGGCCGACGGCTTTGCGAAGATCGCCGAGTACATCAAGGCGGCGGGTCGGCCGCTGACCTCGTTCTGCGCTTGCGAGCTGCGTTCGCCGGCCGCTTTCACCGATCAGGGTTTTTTCGAGTTCAACCAGCATTATGTGAAGACGCTCGCCGAATGGGGCATCTACGACGGCAAGACCAATCCGGTGGCGCGCAGCAATGTCTGCCTTGAGATTGATCCACCGTCGGAGCCGTCATTCTATGCATTCTCTTTCGTCCGTCCGAGCACGAACGCGACGCCGAGCTTCGCCATCTCGGGCAGCGGGGAGGCACTCGAAGGAGCGGGTCCGTATTCGGAGCGCACAGTGCGCTATCGCGACTTCAGCCCCGACGGCATCAGGGACAAGGTCCGTCATGTCGTCGGCGCGATGGAGAGCCGGATGGGCGCCTTTGGCTTCGGCTGGAAGGATGCAACTGCCGCTCAGGTTTACACCATCCGCGATTTCCATCACGTGATCGGCGACGAGCTGGTGAAGCGCGGCGCCGCGCGTTCTGGACTTACCTGGCATTTCGCCCGGCCGCCGGTGATTGATCTCGAATACGAGATGGACTGCCGGCGGGTGACGCGAGAGATTGTGATCTAGCCGCGAACGTGACGTCTTGCTCGCCCGTCAGCCGTCACGATTGGCGCGCGATGGCGGCCTGAACGGAAGCGTCGATGACGGCGCGATCGGTGATGCCGGCCGGGTTTTTTCGCGTCGGCATGAACTGGCGGAAATGCACCCATCGCTCGCGGCTGATCGCTTCGAGGCGCTCAAGCTCGGCCAGCGGGTCGACGTGATCGTCGACGCGCAGATCGAGATCGGGCCATTCCTCGACCCCGTGGATCAGGAGCGCTGCCGACTGCTTGCCGCGCTTGTCGCCGCCTGCGGCCTCGCCGGCCTTCATGGCGGCAATCAGGCGCTGCGCGAAGGGCAGCCTGGCGTGGGCCATATAGGCCTCGGCGGTGTCATCAAGCACCTGTGCACCGACGAGCATGTTGCCCGCGATGGAAAAGCCTTCGCCGTCGAGGTGGCCGCACCAGTCCACGCATTCGTGCCCCGTGTGCGCGGCGATGCGGCCGCTTGCATCCATGATGTGCAATTGCCGGCTCTCGCGGCCTTCATCGGCCGCAGTCAGCGCTGCGATGATCTCGCGGGGCGATTTGCCTTCGCGTAACAGGTTGACGCCGTCGATGCCGTAATAGGGATTGACCAGCGCCTGGGTGGCGATGCCGCCGGCCATCGGTGCGATGTGCGGCACGACCGCGCCGACGGCGAAGAACCGCGTTGCGACGGCGATGCCGATCTGGCCGGTGAAGGGATCGCGGGCGATGATCGACCAGGTCATCCCGTCAGCGTCCCGCGGCGTAGCCCTGCATCCCGCGCGGATTGGCTGCGGCGCGGCGGCGGGGGCCGATCCTGGAAGCCGCGGTGAGGCGGCCTTCCGACCAGTCGGGTCCGGTCTCGACGAGATGACCGCGTTGCGCCAGCTCGTCGACGGTCGCTTTCGGCACGCGATTCTCGACTACGAGCACGCCCGGGCGAGCCGTGCGCGGCCAGAAGGAGATCGGGAAATGCTCGGAGTGCCAGGCCGGCGCGTCGATCGCCTCCTGCAGATTGAGTTTGGCATGGACATGGCGAAGGAAGAATTGCGTGATCCACTGGTCCTGTTGGTCGCCGCCGGGCGAGCCCCATGCAAGATACGGCTCGCCGTCGCGCAATGCCATGGTCGGAGAAAGCGTGGTGCGCGGACGTTTGCCCGGCGCGAGCGAGGCGGGATGGTCTTCCTCCAGCCAGAACATCTGCGCGCGGCTGCCGAGGCAGAATCCGATCTCGGGAATGACCGGCGACGACTGCAGCCAGCCGCCCGAGGGCGTCGAGGAGATCATGTTGCCGGACTTGTCGATGATGTCGAAATGCACGGTGTCGCCGCGCACCTCGCCGAAGCGTCCAACGGTGGGTTCGCCCGCTCCCATCGCGCCGACGGCTTCGCGATGGCCTTCGGCGCGGCGCAGCTTGACGATCGCGCCGAACCCCTCGACGGAGCCCGGCGTGAAATCGAGCGAGGCCTTGTCCTTCGAGATCAGCTTGCGCCGCTCGTCATTGTAGGCGTCGGACAACAGCGTCGCGATCGGGATGTCGTTGAACTTGGGATCGCCGTAGAATTTCTCGCGATCGGCATAAGCGAGCTTGGCGCATTCGACCTGCAGATGGATGAAGTCCGCGCTTGTCGGGTCGAGCCCGTCGAGATCGAAACCCTTGAGCAGCGCGAGCTGCTGCAGCATCACAGGACCCTGGCTCCAGACACCGGCCTTGCAGACGGTGTAGCGGCCATAGTCATAGGTGAGCGGCGCCTCGACTGTGGGCTGCCAGCGCGCCATGTCGTCCGCCGAGAGCACGCCGCGATGTGCCGAACCGGAGACGTCCATCACTTCCTGGGTACGGCAGAACTTGTCGATCGCCTCCGCCACGAAGCCCTGCGACCACGCCTTTCGCGCGCGCTCGATCTGCGCGATGCGGTCGCCGCCCGCGCTTTCGGCTTCCCTCAGGATGCGGGCGTACGTCTCGGAGAGCTGCTTGTTGGCGAAGATCGTGCCGGGTCGCGGCACCTCGCCGTTCGGCAGATATACCGCCGCCGATGTCGGCCAATACTTCCTGAACAGTTGTTCGACGGTCTGGATCGTCGCCGAGGCCCGCTCGACCAGCGGGAAGCCGTTCGCCGCATAGGCAATGGCTGGCTCGAGGACGTCGCGCAGCTTCAGCGTACCATAGTCGCGCAGCAGCAGCATCCAGGATTCGAATGTGCCGGGGACGCAGGCGGCGAGCAGGCCGGTGCCGGGCACCATGTCCAGCCCTTCGCTGCGGTAGTGCGCGATCGTTGCTTTCGCGGGCGCAGGGCCCTGGCCGCAGATCACCTCGGTTTTGCCGCGACTGACGTCATGAACGATGATCGGTACGTCGCCGCCGGGGCCGTTCAAGTGCGGTTCGACCACCTGCAGAGTGAAGGCGGTGGCAACCCCGGCGTCGAAGGCGTTGCCGCCCTTCTCGAGCGTGGCCATCCCGATGGCAGTCGCGATCCAATGCGTAGAGGTGACGACTCCGAACGTGCCCTCGATCTCGGGCCGGGTCGTGAACGGATCGGGATTGACTTTGCTCATGGGATCCACCCCTTGTTCTTGGCCGTGTGAGGCGCTGCGCAATTGAGCACAGGCAAAGCGGGCTGCCAACCGGCATGCCGGCCCTTGATCAGGCGGGCGCGGGAGCCGTGTTCACGGCATGACAGGCCACGCCATCGATCAATTGCGGGGCTTCGCGCCGGCAGAGATCGAAAGCAAGCGGACAGCGCGGGTTGAAGGCGCAGCCGGGCGGCGGGTCGATCGGATTTGGAATTTCGCCCTTCACCGGGATGCGCTGGCGGCCTGACATCGCGAGATCGGGCACTGCCCCCAGCAGCATCTTGGTATAGGGCATGCGGGGCGCCGCGAAGAGCTGGCGACCCTCGGCAATCTCGACAATGCGTCCGAGATACATCACGCCGATGCGGGTCGCCATGTGACGGACGACGGCGAGGTTATGACTGATGAAGAGATAGGTGAGGCCGAACTTGTCCTGCAGGTCACGCATCAGATTGAGGATCTGTGCCTGAACCGAGACGTCGAGCGCCGAGGTCGGCTCGTCGCAAACGATGAATTCCGCATTCGAGGCCAGGGCGCGTGCGATGGCGATGCGCTGTCGCTGGCCGCCCGAGAACTCGTGCGGATATTTCAGACCGTCGTCGGGATGCAGGCCGACCAGGCCGAGCAGTTCGCCGACGCGCGCCTTGATGTCGCGTTCACCCTGGATCAGGTCGAAGGCACGGATCGGTTCGGAGACGATGGCATCGACCCGGAAGCGCGGATTGAGGCTGGCATAGGGATCCTGGAAGATCATCTGGATGCGCCGGCGCAACTTTCGCCGTGCCTGGGCCTGCTTCGGATCGGTCATGGACACGCCGTCGATCATGACCTGACCAGAACTCGGCGGCAGCAGGCCCACGACCATGCGTGCCACCGTGGTCTTGCCGGAGCCGGACTCGCCGACGAGTGCAAATGTCTCGCCGCGCTTGATGTCGAAGGTCACGCCGTCGACCGCCTTGAGGAATTCGAGCTGGCCGCCCTCCAGCACACGATTGAGCCACGGCTTGGAGACGTCGAACGCGCGGCGCAGGTTTCTCACATCGACGTAGCTCATGCTGCGCTGTCCTTGGTCGCTGCGTCGAAGAGATGGCAGGCCACGGATTGCGCGCCGTGCCGGATCGGTTCGGGCCGCTCGACGCGGCAGCGGTCGAAGGCGGAGCCGCAGCGCGGGTTGAACGAACAGCCGGGCGGGATCGCCGACAGCCGCGGCATCGAACCGGGAATCTGCACCAGGCGTTTCTCCTCACCCGACAGGGTCGGAATCGCGCCCATCAGTCCCTTGGCGTAGGGATGCAATGGATTGCGCACCACGTCCTGCACGGGTCCGATCTCGGCGATGCGGCCGGAATACATCACCGCAACGCGGCCGGAGGTCTCCGCGATCACGCCCATATCGTGGGTCACCAGCATCACGGCCGTGCCGTGGTCGCGGCCGAGCCGCTTGATGAGCGAGATGATCTGTGCCTGCACGGACACGTCGAGCGCGGTGGTCGGTTCGTCGGCAATGATCAGTTCCGGTTCGGCGCAGATAGCCAGCGCGATGACGACGCGCTGGCGCATGCCGCCGGAGAATTCGTGCGGATAGGCGTCGATGCGCTTCTCCGGCGCGGGGATGCCGACCTCGGCCAGAAGATCAATGGCGCGCTTGCGGGCAGCCTGCTCCGACAGGCTGAGATGGGTGCGGATGGTCTCGACGATCTGCTCGCCGACCCGGTAGAGCGGATTGAGACTGGTCAGCGGATCCTGAAAGATCATGCCGATGCGCTTTCCGCGGATCCGACGCATCTCTTCGACCGGCAGGTTGTCGATGCGCGAGCCCGACAGCAGGATCTCGCCGCCTGCGATGCGGCCGGGCGGATCGATCAGGCCGATCGCGGCAAGCCCGGTCACGGACTTGCCGGCGCCGGATTCTCCGACCACGCCCAGCACCTCGCCCTTGGCGATATCGAAGGATACGCCGTCGATGGCGCGCAGCGTGCCGCGCCGGGTGACGAACTCCACCTGCAGGTTACGCACGGAAAGGACGGGAACGGTCATCGCAGTTTTGGATTAAGCGCGTCGCGCAGCCAGTCGCCCAGCAGGTTTATGGAGAGGATCAGGCCTGCGAGCGCAATCCCCGGAAAGGCGACGATCCACCATTCTCCGGCGAAAAGATAGTTGTTGCCGATGCGGATCAGCGTGCCGAGCGAAGGCATGGTGTCGGGCATGCCGGAGCCGAGGAACGACAGCGTCGCCTCGGTGATGATGGCGAGTGCGAGATTGATGGTCGCGATCACCAGGATCGGTCCCATCGTGTTCGGCAGCACATGGCGCAGCATGATCTTGGGGGCCGGCAGGCCGATCAACTGGGCTGCCGCGACGTAATCCTTGTTCTTCTCCACCAGGACCGATCCGCGCACGGTGCGGGCATACTGCACCCAGAAGCTCAGGCCGATCGCCACCACCAGCACGATCAGGGTGCTCATGGCGTCGAGCTTGTTGCCGAACACGGATTTGGCGACGCCATTGACGAGGAGCGCGATGAGGATGGCGGGGAAGGTGAGCTGAACGTCTGCAATGCGCATGATCACGCTGTCAACCGCACCGCCGACATAGCCGGCGATCAAACCGAGCGTGATACCAAGCGTGCCCGCCAGCAGGACGCCGAGCACACCCACGGTGAGCGATATGCGCAGGCCATAAAGTATCGCCGACAGCACATCGCGGCCCTGCTCGTCGGTACCGAGCAGGAACGGACTCTGACCGTCAGCGGTCCATAACGGCGCAATGCGCGAGTTCAACAGCTGAAGCTGCGCCGGATCGAACGGGTTTTGCACCGCGAGTACGGAGGCAAAGATCGCCACCAGGAAGAACAGGACGGTGACGGCGGCTGCGACCATCGTCATCCGGGAGCGGCGGAAGGAGTAGAAGATGTCGCTGTCGAGCGCGCGGCCGAGCCAGCCGCTGTCGTTGCGCGGGGCGGCCTCGGTGGAGCGGGGGGCGACTGCGTCGGTCATGTGGCGGCCCCGCTCAGTGCGCACGGCTGACGGTCGAGCGCAGGCGCGGATCGACGACGGTGTAGAGGATGTCGACCACCAGATTGATGGTGACGAAGATGAGCGACACCATCAGCAGGTAGGCTGCCATGATCGGGATATCGACGTTTTGCACGGCTTGCACGAACATCAGCCCCATGCCGGGCCACTGGAACACGGTCTCGGTAATGATCGCAAAAGCAATAACCGAGCCAAACTGCAGCCCTGCCACGGTGATCACGGGAACCAGCGTGTTCTTCAGGGCATGGCCAAAGTGGATGGCGCGCGTGGTCAGGCCGCGGGCGCGGGCGAAGCGGATATAGTCGGTGCGCAGCACCTCCAGCATCTCGGCGCGCACCAGCCGCATGATCAGCGTCATCTGGAACAGCCCGAGCGTGATCGAAGGCATGATCAATGCCTTCAATCCGGAGACCGTGAGCAACCCTGTACTCCACCAGCCGATCTTGACTACTTCGCCGCGACCAAAGGAGGGCAGCCAGCCCAGCGTCACCGCGAACAGATAGATCAACAGAATGCCGATCAGAAATGTCGGCAATGATATTCCGATCAGCGACACCGCCTGAAACACCTTCGCCAGCAGGCTGTCGCGCCTGAGCGCGGTGTAGACTCCCATCAGGATGCCGAACACCATGGCGATGATGGTGGCGCAGGTCGCAAGCTCCAGCGTCGCCGGCATCCGGTCCATCAGCAGGTTCGCGACCGGCTGGCGGAACTGATAGGAGACGCCGAACTTGAACTGCACGGCATTGCCGAAGTAGCGCAGGAACTGCACGGCCACGGGATCGTCGAGGCCGAGCGATTGGCGCACCGCTTCGCGCTCGGCGGCCGGCGTGTCGATCCCGACCATCTGGTTCACCGGGTCGCCCGCGAAGCGGAACATCGAGAAGGCGATGATGCCGACCGCGATCATGACGCCGATGGCCTGAAGGG
>JAHCKB010000217.1 GCA_026125985.1 Bradyrhizobium sp. | reverse complement strand
AACCCGCTTCAGTCCCGAGAAACTGCTCGCCCTGTTCGAGCGCACGAATTGGCCGGTTGCATCCCCGGGCGCGGCCGCCCGTGGCCCAACCCAAGGCCCACGAATTGATATCGGCGCTCGCATGCGCGGGATGTGGCGCTAGCCTGTGGCTAAGACCGCGATTGGATGCGGGGTCTTTTCCTTGGACCGTTCGACTCAAAACTCCATGTTATACTGGCGCCATGAGCAAACGGCATGTTGGCAAGATCTGCGTCTACTGCGGCACCGCGCCTGCCGAGACGATGGATCACGTGTTCGCGCGGGAATTTTTCCTGGTGAGCCGCCGCGCGAACCTGCCCAAGGTGCCCACCTGCAGCGCGTGCAACGGCGTCAAGAGCGGCCACGAGCACTATTTGACCACGGTGCTGCCGTTCGCCAGCAACCATCAAGACGCGCCCCTGGTGCTGTCCCAGATGGTGGAGCGGCGCCTGGATAAGAACGCCAAGCTGAAGCGCCAACTGGCAGCCGGTCATCAGCAGGAGCTGACTCTCCAGAATGGCCTTTTCTTGCCGGCCATGACGTTGCCCTTTGACGGCGACCGTGTCGGGGAACTGTTCAAGTTCATCACCCAAGGGCTGCTCTATCACCACTTCAAGGTCATTCTCGATCGGCAAAAGACGGGATCTGGGCGGGCTTCCTCAACCGCCCCGGCGAGGAGATGCACCGGAAGCTCCTCGCGGCGCAGAATGCCCGCGCTCGGGTAAAGGGCGACATCGGCGGCGGCGCCTTCGTCTACGAGGGGGCGCAAGGCGTGGATTCCCCGGAGATGTCGATCTGGATCTTTCACCTGTTCGGCGGCATTCGCGTCAGCGGCGATGCCGCCGAGCCCGACGCCATGACGCGGGTAGTCGGCGGGGTGACCGCCTCGCAACGAGTTCTCCGGCTGCTTGATGATGGCCAAGGCTCCGACTCTCCAACAGCGGCTTAACTGCCATAAGAGAGACGAGCGAGAGCCGCAAAATGCCAATACGCAAGAAGTGGAAGCCAAAATGGAGCGAGCCATGCCCATGCGCCTCCGGGAAGAAGTACAAGGATTGCTGCTGGCGGCGCCTGCCAGACTTTGACATAGGTAAGGCATACACGGCGGCCCTACGGGAAAAGAATTTGGACCGGGCGCTTCTTGCAACACGCGCCGACGTCACGCAGTACACGATATGGCACAAGACAAACACCGCACCAGCGCTGGCGGCAGGCGGCGTCGGACTGCAGCTGCTTCGCATCGACGTGAACGCACTGGGGGCTTACGTTGGCCGCTTGTCCTCACTGTATTTTCACCTTGGGCTTTGGAAAGACTGGCCCGCCGTGCTGGATCGGCTTCGCACCAACATCCAGCATCCTGCCTGGTACAGGAAGATCGCGTATTACCTTTCGTTCTACTACCTCAGTCCCGGCGGTGATCGCGCAAAAGCCCGGCAAGAGCTGGCGAAGGCAGGCCCGATTACGAAAAAGGAAGAGGACCTTGAGCTTCTGCAGCTGTATGTCGATCTTGAATTCGATGATCTGCCATTCGCAGCTCGAATGGAAATATTAGACCGCATCCTCGAACTGGATAACGATCGCGAAAACCAGCTGCAGTATCGGGGAGCCAAAGCCGTTCAATACTTCATGATCGGTGACGCGCAAACCGCCGCGCAACAGTTGGCCGAAGTCATTGGCTTTGTGCGGCAGACCGAAGCGGATGAGCCGCTGGAGGGGTACGAGAAGCACCTATATGGCAGGCTCCTTCAACTGCTCGGCAGCTTGAAGCGTTACAAGTCGACGCTCAAGGAGTCGGCATTGCAATTTCATGCGCTGCTGCTTGAGGATCGCTGGACACAAAGCGGCAGGGCCGCCATCCAACGCGAGTTAGGCGACAGCTACCGATATGCCGATGAGTGGGATCAGGCAGAAATGGCTTATCGTCAGGCAATTGCGCTTGGCGGGTCTCACCTCGATAAGGTCCACGTCGCGGAATGCTTGCTCTATCGCAAGCAAATCGATGCTGCCGCTACCGAGATCGACACCGTAAAGCGAGAGACCCTGCCGCGACATGAGTTCGAGGATTTTGTTTTCGCTTATGCTGCAATCGCGATTTGGTCGGCAAAAACTGACCGCCTGACCGAGGCCAAAACGCTTCTTCGAGCTCTAGGTCCGGCCGAGCCAATCTTCAATGATCGCCGCCTGAACCTGCTGCTCCGGGTGACGGAAACTCTTGCCAGCGGCACCCCGTCTGCTGTGGCGAAAGCAGACAGCACGCCCAAAGGCGGGCTGGCGACAGTTGCCAGTTTCTTTGAGCTAAAGCCGAACATCGCCGGGATTGGGTTCAACTTCAACGCGATGATCGACTATTTCGCCCGAAAGAAAACCAAGGGCGAACCTAATAAGTCCGACTGATGCTGGCCCATCGCGAAAACCGCGATTCCACGACTATCGCCAGCCCATGTATGCTGCAAGACGGCTGAGACTGTCGATCGCCAGCTTGTAATAATCAGCGGACTTGTTCGCAAAACCGGCCTTGAGGATGGCGGCATTGATTTCCGGGACAGCCCAACCCTCGAGTATCTGCCGCCTGGTTTGTCCGTCCCAACCCGCGCGCCCCATGGGGCTCCAGGCGAAATCGCGACCGCCTGTTTTGCTGAGGGTCGCTTGTAAATCCTCCAGCGAGGTCGATAGCGTCAGGTGCGCCAGCGCCGCCAACATCTCAAACTCCTCAAATAACCTGGTGAACTCGCCATTCATGAAAATGAAATCGGTGCACCAGGCGGGCAGAACATCGTGGAGGTGATCGCTGAGCGGCGTCTTCCGCTTCTCTAGGCCTTCCAGGGTCTTCCAGGCGTCAGTGCCACCTCCTTCCCAAGAGCCGAGCAGTAAACGCTTTACAAGGGGTTGAGGCTCGCGTTCATGTGGCACAGTCGTCGCGAACAGCTTAAACAGGTCTCCATATCGGCGGGCCTTCAGCAACCCGATACCATAGGCATAGAAGAGCAACACGGCAGGATAGGTGCGCAGATTGATCAACACCGTCAGCCCGCCAACCACTTCGGCCTGCGAAAACCGCGCAATGTACTCGACGGCTTGCGCAAATTCGGTGCCGGTGCCCCAACGGCCGAGCACTCCAAAGATCCTGGCGAGCGGTTCGGTCAACGCCTCGTAACGGGCGACGGTTTGCGCGTAGCGCTCCGGCGACCATGCGCCGCTCGGTTCAAATTCCTTTTCCTTTATCGCCTTGGCGAGCCGCGCGGCCTCGTTACCGATCAGCTCGTCTAGCTGGATGCGAAATTCAGGCTTGCCGAGGTATTTCTTCGCGCTCGTGACCATCAGCTCAATGCTGAGCGGGTTTTCGCGCTGTAGCTCTGCCTGGGCGGAAAGCTTGCCTTCGAGGTCTTCAAAGAAGCTGTCAGCATTGTCGATCGTGATGATTCTGCCGGCCCGATGCTGCACCAGGTCGGCCGCAATCTGAGACGGCTTGCCGCGAGCAGCAAAGAATAGCGGATAGCGGCGGTTGGGCGCCCGGGTGATGCCGCCCCGGAGTGCCGCATCCCAATCGCCCGACCAGCCCGCAATGATGAGGCCGTGCTCGTCAATGATCCGGTCAAGCAAGGCGTTCGTTTCCGGCGAATAAGCGCTTAACTCCTGGTCGGTATTGCGAATCCGCGTGTCGAGATAGTCTCCATGAACCTTGACCAGGTAGCACCTGCTGTGGGTCAGCGGGACTGCGCCTTTGAGATCGTCATCTGACTTGATGACGGTGGGCTCAATGCCGGCCTCTCGCAAGGCGTTTTCCATCAGCCGGTCGAAATTGGTCGTGATGATGACGCGAATAAAGCCAGCGCGCACGAGCCTGGCGATGGCATGGTGGGCGCGCGTGGGTACCTTGCGGCCCTCCGCAATCTCTTCTTCTGTCGGCTCGATATACGAGTGCAGGATCGATCGCCGTTCATCTGGCGTGCTAGCGAGCTGATCGAGAAGCGCCGAATAGTTCGCCTCCGCGCCGTATTTGTCGCCGTACCACTTGGCCCAGTCGGGTTGGCCGGTGACGCCTTCGAGGGCCGCAACCCTCTTGATCAAGTCCAGCGTCACTTCCCAGCCGGTCGGGATATACGCTGCACGCGATACACCAGATCCCAAGAGGAGGGCATAGACCCCTTTGTTTTCGTAGACCGAGAAAGCCAGCGCTGTGATGGGATCAATCATTGAAAATCTTTCCCCAAATGATGCCAAGCGCCTTCATCGCTGCCTCAAGTCCCGGCGGTATCTGTATTCCTTGTGCTCTGCCATGCCTGTGCCCACCCCTG
Organism: Bradyrhizobium sp.; assembly: GCA_026125985.1. GTDB lineage: Bacteria > Pseudomonadota > Alphaproteobacteria > Rhizobiales > Xanthobacteraceae > Bradyrhizobium. The sequence goes on along the minus strand of JAHCKB010000217.1, from coordinate 3,870 downwards.
TTTGGTACAGCTCACTTACTTCTTGGTGAGATTCCGCAGTCTCGCGTGCAGTAGATTCGCCGGAAGCCGCACCAGCGGGTCGTCCTGCCAAGCGGTAAGGCATTGGATCAGCTTGTGAGCCGTAACGAGGCCCCGGCTGTGGATCTCATCGGTGACCCAGAGCACGCCACGAACTTCGCAGCCCTTGGCGACAGCAACAGTGCGCAATTTGCCGTCACCGGTCAGCAGGATCGATTCCTTGAGGTCCTCGGCAAGGACCAAAGAGAAGCAGTCCTCCGCACTGAGCTTGGCGTTGACGGACTGGATCGCAATGGCTCGGCCAACTTGTCCGGGATCGAGATCAATCTGTTCCAGACCAGCCCCCGTAAGACGCTGCCAGTCCTTCTCAGTGAAATCGAGAAGCTCATTGTGCGCGACAGGCAAGGCGACCACAAAACGGTAGGGCAGCTGAAGCATGACTTCAACCAGACCTACCTTATTCAGGTCGATCAGGCAGCTCGCATCATTGATGACGATGCGGCGCGGTTCACTGCTGGCCTTTGACCGCGCGCTCGACATCTGCAATGGGCCGTCTCAACAAGCCGGCAGCCTTGGTTGAGGGGATAATGCCTTCCGCCAACGCGCGATAAACATGAGTCTCGAACCGCTGAGGCTTTTCCAACCTCGCCGTTTCGCCGTCCGTACTTAGCTCTTCCGGCTCTGACTTAAGCCACGCCCGGGCCGGGGTTCGGAATAGGTTCTTCAAATTGGCCTCTGAAATGATTCCGACGTCCTTCAGTCGATATAGCAAGGCCCACATCGATACACCATAAAGGTGTTTGAGCCGAACAAGCTCTTTATAGGCGAATGCGGTTCGGCCGGTCCCGACTTCCTCCTTCAGGTGCTCTGCTGGCACCAAGAACGCGCCTGCGAACCGGTCCATCGCCTTTTCAGGTTTGGCTTTCTTGCATTCGCCGATCAGGGCGTGCGCAAGTTCGTGCGCCAGGGTAAACCTGTTGCGTTCAACGTTGACGTTGCGGCGTACCACGACGCGTATGGGTGGCTTCTTCGCTGGTCGCTTCACATGGCAGGTCAGCCCATAAAATCCGTCGTGACCGTCGATCTCAATAACCCGCACGTTCCGTTCCTCCAGCAGCGAGGTCATGCTGGGGATCGGGTCTCCGCCTAGATTCCACTTCTCGCGGAGCCAGGTGGCGCGTTTCTCCGCGTCGTCGAGATCATCGACGTCGACCGGCTTAATTTCATCCAAATCGCTGGGCTTTTCCGGCAGATCAAGGATGTCCTCGATTGCGAGGTAGCGCTCGATATGGTCGATCACTTCGGCCTCGACCAGCGCGCGCTCTTTTTCAGACGTGCCAGAGCGCTTGCGAAACTCGACGCCGTCGAGCGCAGTCACCTGATTGCTCATCAGGAAATCCAACGAGACCCCAAGCGCCTGGGCGAGCCCCACGAGGACGCTCGAACTCGGTAGCATTTCACCCAGCTCGTACTTGTTGATCGCCTGCGGCGTCACCTTCGGGGTCGCCTTCTCCGCCAAGGCCGCCAACGACAGTCCGGCCCGCAACCGCGCGAGCCGAAGCCTTTCTCCAAATGCCATGATTCCGTGTCTCCCTTCGCGTAGTTGACATTTGTCTTTTTATGTGCAATTTATCAACCAACGGTTAATATATAGGTCAAAACCTCTAGCATATCAACCGGAGTGTACCACATCTGGGCACCTTTGAGGCCGGTTAGCCACAAGAAGTGGTTCCGGCCCGGCCCGCAGATCATGAAGGAGAATCGGCATGTCCGAGACTGCAGAAAAGGTGAAGACGATCACCATCATCGTGGACGGCACCCCGCACGAGGTGCCGAAAAAGGAGAAGATCACCTACGCCGAGGTCGTGACGCTGGCGTATCCGGACTATCCGCAGCACCCCGAGATCACCTACTCGGTGACCTACACCAAGGGTCACCACGAGGGCATTCTGCCGCCGGGCGGCAGCGTCGAGGTCAAGGACGGGATGGAGTTCCGTGTTAATCGAACTGGCCAATCATAACGACGACATCCGCCGACTCCTCGAAAAGGGCTATGCCCTGAGGTTCGACAGCGGCTATCTGGTCGTGCGCTACATTCCCTACCTGGACGCCAACAAGGCGCTCCAGGTAGGGGCGATCGTCACCAAGCTCGTGTTCATCGACAAGATGCGCGTCCAGCAACAGGACCACCAAGTATTTTTCGCCGGGTCGGCGCCACACGGCCTCGATGGCCAACCCGTCCCCAATCTGGGCGGCGGTGCCGCGTCACTCGCACTGACCAAGACCGATGTCGTGGTCGAGCGAAGCTTCTCGAACAAGCCGCCGCCGGGCCACTTCCCCGACTTCTTCGCCAAGATCGAGCACTACCTGAACCTCGTCGGCGGGCCGGCGATGAGCCTCCACGGCTTCAATCCCTTCACGTTCCGGGTTGACCACGACGTGGTCGCCGATTCGGTGTTCAAGTTTCAGGACACCATGACCAGCCGCGCCGAGATCGGCGATCTCGCTGCCGTTTTCAAGAACGAGGTCATTGCGATCATCGGCCTCGGTGGCACCGGCTGCTTCGTCCTGGACTTCACGGTCAAGACGCCGGTCCAGGAGATTCGCGGCTTCGACGGCGACTTCTACTACGTCCATAACGCCTACCGCTCGCCGGGCCATCTCGACGAGCAGGATCTCGGCAAGGCCAAGGCTGAGGTTTAACAGCGGCGGTACGAAAACTTCCGCAAGAATCTCAAGCTGGAGAAGAAGTATATCGACCGCTCGTCGGCCGCCGACCTTCAAGGTGTGACCTTTGCGTTCGTCTGCGTCGACAAAGGCTCGGCGCGGGCAGAGATCTTCGAGCTGCTGATCAGCCTTGGGATTCCCTTCATCGATGTCGGTATGGGTCTGAACCGGAAGGAAGGGCCACTCGCCGGAACGTTGCGCGCGACCTACTACCCGCCGGACAAGGCGGCGCAAGTCCGCGACATGCAGCTCGCCGAGCTGGCGGACCATCCTGATGATGAATACCGCGCCCAGGTCCAGATTTCCGAGCTGAATGCCATGAACGCCTTCCTGGCGGTCATGCGCTACAAGCAGCTGCGGGGATTCTATCTCGACAAGCAGGCGCCCTTTCACATGCTTTTCGACACCGCCGAGATCAAGCTGTTCCGCCAGGAGGGGCCGTGAACACCATCAAGCTTGAGCGGGTCCAGTACATCCCTAAGCAGCTCTCCCCCGGCATTCTCTATGTGACGGAGCGATATTCCGTGGCCGCGCATCTGTGCGCCTGTGGCTGCGGCAACAAGGTGGTAACCCCTCTTGGTCCCGTGGAATGGTCGCTCTCGGAAAACGGCGACCTGCCGTCGCTCTGGCCGTCGATCGGGAATTGGCAGCTCCCCTGCCGATCCCACTACATCATCAGCCACGGCCAGATTAACTGGGCGGGCGCCTGGGCGGACGCGCAGATCCTAGCTGGCCGTCGCGCTGAGGAGCAGCAGCGGCAAGCTTATTATGCCGAGAAGTCTCAGTTGGGTACTTTTGCGAAGATCTGGGATTGGATATTGCGCGCGATACGGAAATTGTTCGGAGGTTGAACTCCTCAGGCTCAAGACATCAACCGCAGCTCCGGTCTTCGTTGGCGAAACTCCAACGACCATCTATCGCGGTCAGGCGCACAACGGAGCCGCTCTATCTCGAACGGAAACGCAGCAAAATCAATGGAACTAGTCGATATCCTGTAGCTCAAAACGGTCTGGTTGCAGATCCGGATCGGGCTCCGTCGGCCTGGTGGCATCGACGGTTCAACGTTCCGTTCTGAATGAGAGTGGACAAAACGGACCGCGCAAGCTTTTCCAGCAACAAAGGCGA
>JAHCKB010000216.1 GCA_026125985.1 Bradyrhizobium sp. | reverse complement strand
GGCGCGCACCGCGACCTCGAAGGCGCGCGGATCGAGTCCGGCAAACTTCGCCGCCTGCAGCGTGACGGTGCCGCTGCCGGACAGCGCGCCGGTCAGTGCCGCAGCGCTGCGGCCCTGGCTCGTCAGGGTCATCTGAATCGTCGCGCTGCCCTTCGGCGCCTCAAGCGCGCGGTAGCGCAAGGCCCCGCCGTCGACATTGCCGAGCGACACACGCGCATTCAACGCGATGCCGTCGGCGCCCGGCTTTACATCAATGGTGGCGGTCACGTCGCCGCCACCGACCTTGCCCCAGAGATCCTCGAACACCAGCGACTGGCCGTCAGCCCTGACCGTGCCGCTCACCGGCTGCAGCTCGATGCTGTCAGGCAGCGTGCCGCGCAGCGTCTGGAAGGCGATGCGACCGCGCCAGCCCTTCATGAGTCCAGCGCCGAGCGGCTCGGCGGTGTCATGGCCTGCCGCGCCGATCGCAAACCCGAACGCCTGCGCCATGTCCAGCGCGTCGAGCCCCACCTCGCCCTCGATCGACTTCTGCCCGTCCAGCGTGAGCGCCACGCGGCCGCGCAGGCGCGAGCCGGCGATGGTGCTGTCGAGATCGTCGAACGTCCATTTGCTGCCGGCCACCGTCAGCCGCGACGAGAGGGCGATATTTCGCGCCAATGCATCAGATGGCTTCAGGTCGAGCAACGGAGTGAGATTGGCGCTGCCGATCCGCAAATTGACGTCCGCCTTCGCCTCCGGCGCGAACGGATCGGCAGAACCCTCTGCTTCGGCATCGAGACCTGCACCGGACAGTCTTGCCTTCACCCGCAGCGGCGCGCCCCATGCGCCGCTTGCATGACCTTCGAGATGCGACGGCCCCTCACCCGCAACGAGCGCGCGCTCGAGGCCGAGCAGAGTCAGCAGTGCGCTGCCCTTTTCCGCCGACAGTCTCGCCTCGACCGCAAGGTCGGCACGCCGCAGCGTCTCGACATCGAGACCGGTCACCGCCGCAATCGGCGGCCTCGCCGCGATGGTCGCCGATCCCTTGAATTGCGGAGCGTCGAGAATGAGGACGATGCGCGCGCTGGCGCGGTCGGCGGTTGCTTTCGCAAGCTCCAGCGCAAGTCTGGCGCGCGCGGGACCGGGATCGACGCCCATCGCGTTCAGTCTGGTGGCAAGGGACGGCGCAAGCGGGTTGATCAGCGTGGTGAGCTGGTCGAACGATGCCGCGCTGGAATCGAGCACCAGCGATCCCGCGGCGCTGGCGCGATCGAAAGTTCCGGAGCCTTCAAGCGCGATGCTGTCGGGCTGGCCGATCTTCAGCCGTTCCAGGGTTAGCGATTTGGGTCCGTAGCCGAGCTTGGCCTGCAGCGGCCGCAGCTCCCGACCCGATGAAATGGCGCGGCCGACATCCAGCGACAATTGCGCCTCTGCCGGCCATTCGCCCTGCGGGCCGACCAGCGAGCGCAGCAGCGCGGCCGCGGCGTCCAGATCGAGGCGATCGGATTTCAGATCGGCTTCGAGCCGCATACCACCGCCCGACGGAGGGTAGGCGATCGCGACGCGACCTTCCACATCGCCACCGTCAAACTCGGCTTTCATGGCGTCGATCGCCACGCTGTGGGAGACGGCATTGACCTCGCCGCGTAGCCGCAGCGGTTTCTTGCCGCGCAAGGCGAGATCGCTGCGTCCCTGCAGCCAGGTGACGAGCGCATCGGGGTCGGCGGAGTCGACGCTCAACTTGGCCTTGAAATTATCCGCCCCCGGAGCGCCGGCGCCGCTCAGCGCGACGCGCGTTGCGCCGGGACCGCGGAATTCCAGCTTGCGCACGCTCCAGGCCGCGCCGTCGGTGTGCAGTTCGGTGGCGATGTCCTGCACGGGGCGACCGCCGAGCATGATCTGGTCGGCGGTGAATTCCACCTGCACCGGCAAGGGCGCTGCCGGAATTCCCGACATCAGCGTGCGCAGGACCGGCAGCGCCCGTGCCGGCTCGGAGGCATTTTCCCGGGTAACAAAGCGGTCGACGTCGAGCTGCCGCGCGGCGAGCTGCGCACGCAGCAAGGGTGAGGCTCCGAAAGCTACGTCCCCTGCACCGGCAAGGCGCAGCACCCGGTCTTCCGGCCCGTAGTTCACCTCGAGCTGGTCGAGCCGCGCCGCCAGATGGCCGCCCTTGACCTTGGCGGAGACCCGCCATGGCAGGACGGACGGATCGGACTGGACTGCCGGGCGCGCCACCGTCACCGATCCATCGAAGCGCGGCGCGCGGCGCTCGAAATTGAGCACGCCGTCGAGATCGACGGCCAGCGCGCGCTGGCCGGGATCGACGTTGAGATGGACGCGCGTGCCGTTGCCGTCCTGGGTCTGCCCGGAGGAAATGCGGAAAGGGTAGCGGATGCCGGCCAGCACGAAATTGCCGTCGCCGCGGATCGAGCCCGCGAGCGAGCGGACGTCCCCGGAAAACGCGATGTCGTTCAGCTCCAGCGTGCTGCGGCTGGACGCATCATGGAGCGCGGCGCGGCCGGTGAGGTTGAGCCGGTCGATCGCGAGCTGGCCGAAATCGAAGGTGCCCGACGAGGCCGGCCAGTCGATCCGCCCCTGCGCGTCGAGACCGAGATCGAGCCCCATGCCGTTGATGGTGAGCTCGGTGGCCCGCCATTCGCCGCGCATCAGCGATCCCAGGCTGAACTCGACGTCGAGCTTTTCCGCTCGCACCTTGCCGAGATCGTTGGCGCCGCCGACGGTCACGGAACGCAGTTGCAGCGAGGGCGCCGGCAGGAGTCGTGCGTCGATCTTGCCGGCAACCCGCACCGGCGTGCCGACGATCCGCGTCGCCTCCGCCTCGAATTGCGGGCGGAACCGGCTCCAGTCGATGAAATACGGCCCGACGAGCGCCGCCACCAAAGCGATAATGAAGGCGATCGCCAATCCGAGCAGCGTCGTCTGCACGGTGTCTCCTCTCGAGCAGCTCCGGTTCTGATTGAATCAGAACCGAAGCTCTCGATCCCTGATCTGACGCGTTTTCTTCTCGCGAACCGGCATCCACTTCGCTCGAAAACGCTCTGTATGTCACCGGGCGAGGCCGCACCTGAACACGCCGGCGCCGGGACATCAGGGAATATAGAGACAAGTATGGCGAAGTCACAGCGGCATCGCACAGGATGCCGACTGCAAATCTGGCAGTGCTACCAGCTCGCCGGGAGCTGCTTCAGGCCCCGCAGCACGAAGGTCGGCCGCCACTCCGGGTTCTCCGCGTCGTCGAGCCGCAGGTCGGGAATCCGGCGCAGCAGGGTCGAGATCGCGACCTCGGCCTCGATGCGCGCAAGCTGGGCGCCGAGACAATGATGGATGCCGCCGCCGAAGGAGAGCGGCCTCACATTCGGACGGGTGATGTCGAGCCGCTCCGGATGGTCGGGATAAACCGCCGGATCGTGGTTGGCCGAACCGAGCAGACACAACACGGCCTCGCCCTTGGGGATATGCCTGCCACCGAGTTCGACGTCCTCCAGCGCGGTACGGCCGGTCATCTGCACGGAGGAATCGTAGCGCAGGAACTCCTCGACCGCATTGGTGATCAGCTCGGGCTTTGCCTTTAGCAGCGCGAGCTGGTCGGGGTTGCGGAACAGCGCCAGGAGACCGTTGCCAATCAGATTGACGGTGGTCTCGTGGCCGGCGCCGAACAGCAGGATGATGTTGGCGTAAAGTTCGTCGTTGCTGAGCTTGCTGCCGTCTTCTTCGGCTTGCAGCAACTGCGTCGTCAGGTCGTCGCCGGGATTCTTGCGCCGCAGATCGAACAGCTGGTCGAAATACATCTTCGCCATCGCCTGACGGGCGTTGCCTTGCTTGATCTCTTCCGGCGTCAACGGAACCGGCTCGAGGATCCGGCCACTGTCGCGCGCGCCGGTGTAGAACATCTCGCGATGCTCGAGCGGAATGCCGAGCATGTCGCAGATCACCGTGACAGGCAGGCGAAACGCAAAATCCTCGATCAGGTCCATCTTGCCCTGCGGGATGATGTGATCGAGGGTCTCGTCGACGATCTGCTGAATCCGAGGGCGCATGTCCTCGACCCGCCGTGCGGTGAAAGCTTTCACCACGAGGCCGCGCAGGCGGGTGTGATCGGGCGCATCCTGCTGCAGCATGGTCAGCGCGAAGTTGCGGATCATGGGCTCCTTCATGATGTCGGGGCCGTAACGCCGCTCCATGCGCCCGGGATAGTCCTTGCCGAAACGCTTGTCGCGCAGCACCAGCGAGACGTCTGCGTGACGGCTCGCCAGATACATGCCGTGCTGGGTCACATGCACCGGGTCGGTCGTGCGCAGCTTCTCGTAGTGGGGATAAGGGTTGCGAATGAACTCCGGCGCGAGCGGATCGAAAAGCGGTGCGCCGGTCGCAGGCTGAACGTGCTCGTTCATGGAGCTCTCCCTAGTCGAGCTGGATTATCGTTTTTGCAATTCGATACATTGTTGTATCGAGTTGCATTCTGCCCTAATCTACGCCGATGTCAAGATTGAGGACCAGACCGACCCGGGACGACACCCGCGACAAACTGTTCGAGGCCGCCGCTCGCGTGTTCGAGGAACACGGCATCAACGGCGCCAGCATCGAGGCGATCGCGGCCGCCGCCGGATTCACGCGCGGCGCCTTCTATTCGAATTTCAAGAGCAAGGACGAACTGATCATCGCCATGCTCGAGGACCATGTCGAGCAGACGATTCGGCGCAATCTCGACCTGCTGGCCAGGCATCAGGACCTGCAGGATTACATCGACGCGTTCAGGAACATGGACCGCATGCGGCAGGATCCGCTCGGCCGCGCGCCCCTGCTTCACATGGAAATGATCCTGTTCGTGGCGCGCGCCGAAAAGCGGCGGCCGGAACTGGCCAAGCGCCTGCGGGCGCGCCGGCAAATGCTCACGGAGATCGTCGCAATCATTTCCAGGCACGGCGGCAAGGACTTCCGGAACCCGGGATGGGTCGCCGCCATCCTGCTCGCGCTGGAGGACGGCTTCCGCCTGCATCGCCTGATCGATCCCGAGACCACACCCGCCGACAGCTTCCTGCGTGCGCTCAACGATCTCCAGCACGCCATCGGCGATGCGTTCGACGCGAAATAGGCGCTGCTCGCAGCACCGTTCACTCCATGGACGTTGACTAGATACCCATCGAAGCAACCAGAACGGCAACAATGCCGAGGAGCGGCACCAGGAATTTGATCGCTTGCCACGGCGAGCCATCGGTCGACCAGGTCCCGTAGACCTGCCGCTCTTGCGAGATGGGCGCATTCTCCCACTGCGAAGATGTGCCATTGCGGAATGCCTGCCATCGCAGGCGGACCGGCTCACGAATTTGCCCGGGTTCGATAGAGAACAACTCGTGATGCAGCACCATCTGCATCAATGCGCCCTTCGGGCGAAACAGCGCTCGCCAACCGCCGGTTTCGAAATAACCACGCTTGACCAGGATGTGCCGTTGGTAGAACTCGTTTGAAATCAGGATGACGGTGATGTCCGGAAAAAGATGCGGTGGGCGGTCACCTCCGGGTATCTCCAGGCCGTTTACGCCCTGGACCTCATGCCAGGGTATCAGCAAGTCCCTGAGTCCGGAGACGCTGTAATGGATTCCTGCAGGCGACAGCTTGAGGATGTGCCGTGCGGGATTTAGGTGTCGGTAGAGCGCAAATGCAATCCATCCGATCGCACCCGTGATGATGATCCAGCCAAACAAATAGGGAGCCACGTCCGGTCCCTTCGGATAGCGAACATGGAACAGCCCGGCGGGATTGTTCCAGTAGAGCATGGTCACGGCCGCAAGGGCGATTCCTGCAGCGCAGAGACGTATCGCCACCGAGCGATTCTCAACGATCAGCGCATAGAGAAAGAATATCGCGGCGCCGATGGCCGCCATGATCAGCAGGACAACGAAGGCGCGCAGAAAACCCGGACCAAGCGGCCGAGGATCGATGTAGAGTACAAAGACCATGCCCACGAAGCAGAACACGAGTGCGCGCGGCACCCTCTCCATGTTCCATTTGTCTCTGCTGTATTCGACGGTTTGGAGAACGTCTACTGCGTTCATGACGGTTCACACTTGATCGAATCGTGTTCGATACGAGACTGCTCAACCTGCCGTGAGAGTATCCTACTCGATGCGTAACGATCACCAAAAGACGCCGACGGGTCAAAAAGTCGTTGCCGGCATCGTCGCAACAGGCTTGTTCATAGTCCTCCTCGTCGGTCTTGTGACGGGCGATATCTCACACAGCCGGCATCCCTTTCTCAAACGCTCATCCGACCCGGAATATTTCTGGGCCTATATGAGCCTGCTCGCCGTGGCTGGAGTCTATGCGGTCCTGTTGGCACTCGGTCTGGTGAAGCCAAAACCACAGCCAGACTACGTTGCAGGGCTGGCTCGGCAAACTGCGGGCACCTTCACTTTCCTCGCTCTGCTCGGCAGTGCGGGATCGGCGTATTTCTGGATCAGCGAGCTGCTTTCGGGCCATCCGAGTCTGATGTCCGAGATTGCAGGCTGGACAGCATTGGCCATGGCCGGACTCGCCGCCTGGCCCCCGCTGGTCGCACCGGGCGCGGCGCGTATGGCCCTTCGCGCCGCCGGAACGGCAGCTCCTGCTGGCGACCACCATGATTTATCGCCTGATAGCCTGATTCAATGGCGAAAGGCTATCGTCCCTCCGAAAATGACGTGATGGATCAAGGGCGGGCGCGGCGCGCAGGGCCGCAAGCTCGCTGTTACGATGGAACCGGATTCTCGGCACGCATCTCTGCAAACGTCTCCTTTGCGACCAGCAGCGCCTCGCGCACCAGCGGCGCGCCGACATAGCCGAGCAGATGCAAGATCGCCTCAACAAGTTCGTCCTCGGACCAGCCGTGGTTGCGCGCAAAACGGATATGCAGTTTCAGCTCCGGGGTTCGCCCGGTTGCGGTGTCGGAAACGACGCAGATCAGCGTCCTGGTCTTGAGATCGAGCCCGGGCCTCGTCCACAACGAGCCAAACACCGTCTCCTGCGTCAGTTCCGCAAATTTCTCCATGATCGGATCGGTATAGATTTGCTGATCGAGCTTGTCGGCATAGGCGGCGCCCATGAGATTGCGGCGCATCGCGCGGCCTTTGGCGCGCAAGGGACTGTCGGTCATTGCGGCGTTACTCCTTGGTCTGTTTTCAGATTTCCGTTGGGACGACATCGGACGGTGTTACCGGCCGAGATCACAGCCGATCGTAACCGATCAATTGGCGCAGTCGAATCCCATGCACATGTGTGCTAAGAGCCTCAACGCGGACTTTCTTGCTCTCGCCAAGCGCTGCCTGATCGCCACAGACTCCGGCACCTGCACCACTTGGGTTTGCCTTCCGAAAGCCAGCGGTTAAGAAGTCCAGCCCGCAGAAGATTCCGCGTCGGAGGTACTGCATTGATCCACGCCATGGTCCGACATGCATATGCGCTGACGGCGGCTCTTGCCGCGATGCTGATGCCGGTCGAGTGTCTCGGCGAAAGCAGCAAGCGGTTGCCAGCCAAGGCAACAAGGGAACTGCCCGCCGAGTTGCTCTCGCTGCTCCAACAGAAGAAGATGCCGAAATATTCGCCTATTATTGTACGCCTCTTCAAGCAAGAGGCGGAGCTCGAAGTCTGGAAACAGGACACCACCGGCCGTTTTCAGATCCTGAAGACCTATCCGATCTGTCGGTGGTCGGGCGATCTTGGGCCGAAGTTGTGGGAGGGCGACCGTCAGGCCCCGGAGGGGTTCTATACGGTTACACCTGAATTGATGAATCCCAACTCCAACTTCTATCTGGCAATCAATCTCGGATACCCCAACAGCTTCGACAAGGCGAACAAACGCGACGGCAGCTTCCTCATGATCCACGGCGACTGCTGGTCGAGCGGCTGTTATGCCATGACCGACGAACAGATAAGCGAGATCTATTCGCTGGCACGCGACTCATTTCTCGGCGGCCGGTCCTCGTTCCAGGTCCAGGCCTATCCATTCCGCCTGACGCCGACGAATCTGGCACGGCATCGCAACAATCCGAACCTGGCCTTCTGGAAAATGCTCAAGATCGGCAACGATCATTTCGAGACGACGCAACTCGAACCCAAGGTGGATGTGTGCGATCGCCGCTATGTATTCGATGCACAACCTCGCGCAAATTCGCCACGCCCTCTTGTGTTCAATCCCACAGAAAAATGCCCTCCTTTTGTCGTCAACCCGCAGGTCGCGCAGCCGGCGCAG
>JAHCKB010000215.1 GCA_026125985.1 Bradyrhizobium sp. | reverse complement strand
CACGCGCATGTGGTCGTAGTCATATGGCGGAATCGCGGTGCGATCGCCCATCTCGAAAGTGGCCGGCGTCGGTGCGATGCGGCCGGTGAGCAGCAGCGCCAGCGTCGGCGCGCCGTTGGAGGGATAGCGGGTCGCGAAGTCATAGGCCGCAGGGCTGCCGTCGGTGTTGAGCCCGCCATTGACGTCCATCAATTGCGCGGTGCCCTTGGGCTCCCACACATGCTCCTGCTCGCGCGTGAGCTGCACGCGCACCGGGCGGCCGACGGCGCGCGACAGCAAGAGCGCATCGGCCGTGACGTCGTCGGCGCAGTTGCGGCCGTAGCAGCCGGCGGCTTCGAGCCGGATCACCTCGATCTCGCTCTCTGGCCGTTCGATCAGCATGGCAAGATCGCCGCGCAGGATGTGCGGATTCTGCGTGCCGGACCAGACGCGGATGGCGCCATCGTGATATTCGGCCACTGCGCAGGATGGACCGATCGAGGCGTGCATCTGGTACGGCCAGGAATACATCCGCTGCATCGGCTTGTCGGCCGCAGCGATTGCGGCATCGACGTCGCCCTTGTCGATCAGAACGCGAGGCTGGGCCGGATTGGCTCGCAGTGCCTTCTCCAACTGCTCGAGATCGGGCAGCGTCGGCACCGGCTTCCAGCTCACCTTGAGCTGCGTCGCCGCCTTGATCGCATTCTCCTCGCGCTCGGCCACGACACCGACGAAGTCGCCGATCTGCACCACCTTCACGAGGCCCGGAATGCCGCTCACCGAAGATTCGTCGACGGCGAGAAGGCTCGTGCCGACGAAGGGGCCGGCATCGACGCCGGCATAGGGCGGCCGGACCACGCGTCCGTGCAGCATGCCAGGCACGCGCACGTCGTGGACATAGACGAGTTCGCCAATCGCCTTTGCCGGCAGGTCGACACGCGGCATGGACTGTCCGACGATGCCGTAGTCGCTAGCCGCCTTGACTTGAACGTCGTCGGCGAGTTCGAGGCGAACGGTCTCGCCGGCGATCAGTTCGCCGTAGCTGACGCTGCGATTGTCCTTGCCGCGGACAAGGCCGTCCTCGATCGTCAGCTCTTCAAGGGGAAGCTCCAGCCGTTCAGCGGCGCGGGAAACCAGAAAATGCCGAGCCTGCGCCGCCGCCTTGCGCAACGGGACAGCCGTGATCTGAATGGTCTCGCTCGCAATCGTCGCACCCTGGTTGGGCGTCTGCGTGGTGTCGCCAAGCACGACGACGACGCGCGCAAAGGACACATCGAGCTCTTCGGCGACGATCTGGCCCAGCGCCGTGCGGATACCGGTGCCGAGATCGACATGGCCGTTATAGGCCGTAACGGATCCTTCCGCGGTAATGCGAATGAAGGTCTCGAATGTGCCGGCGTCGCTCGCGATCGCCGGGCGAACGACGGAAAGCGATCCTTGTCGCCCGGAAGAAGGCGGCTCAGCCATCAATCCCGCGCCTCCAGGGCGTGGCCTGCCGCGCGCATCGCGGCGCGGACGATTTCGACATGCGCACCGCAGCGGCAGAGATTGTAGCGTAGCGCCTGCAGTATCTCCGTCTCCGTCGGATGCGGATTGGCGGCCAGCAGCGCCTTCGTGCTCATGATCATGCCGTTGAGGCAGTAGCCGCATTGCGCGGCCTGTTCCTCGATGAAGGCCTGCTGTACCGGATCCGGACGTTCGCGTGTGCCAAGGCCCTCCAGCGTCAGGATGTCGCGGCCCACGCAGCCTTCGATCGGGATCACGCAGGAGCGCGCGGCGACGCCGTCGATCAGCACGGTGCAGGCGACGCACTCGCCGAGGCCGCAGCCGTATTTCGGTCCATTCAGTGCGAGGTCGTTGCGCAGCACGTAGAGCAGGGCGGTGTCGGGCGCAGCGTCGACATCATGATTCCTGCCGTTCACGGTCAGGCGCATCGTGCGGGTGCTCCGTTGGCGCTTCGCAAAACTGCTGGGAGACTACCGTTTGTATACAAACGTGCAAGCCGCTCATGCCGCGCCGCAGCGTCGTGCCCGGTTTGTGGACATCGCCGGGAGGCAAACCGCGCTATTATGCGGCAGGCCGTTAATTCGTCCCCCGCGGCGCTTGACAGGTTTCGGGTCTGCGCGCAGGATCATTCGTATACGAACGAATGGAGCGGCGATGCCGCCGCAAAAGCTCTGAACGGGCAGGCGTGCTGATGGCGATGGAAGTGACCGCCACGTCCGGCGACAAGATCCGCTGCGATGCGTGCCCGGTGATGTGTTACATCAAGCCGGGCGCGGCAGGTGCCTGCGATCGCTATGCCAATCACGATGGTCAGCTCGTTCGCGTCGATCCGCACATCCTGCTGGAGCGCACGGTCGAGCAGGGCGGTCGCGTAGTGCCATTCCATGCTGGTCGTGATTGGGACGGCAAGATCGTCAATCAGCCTGATATATTTGTCACCGCAATCGGTGCCGGCACGACCTACCCCGACTACAAGCCCGCGCCGTTCATCGTGTCGTCTGAAGTCGACGGCGTCGACATGGTTACAGTCGTGACCGAAGGCATTTTCAGCTATTGCGGCGTCAAGGTGAAGATCGACACCGATCGACATCTCGGCCCGGAGACAGCGACCGTGCGTGCGCAGGGTGAGGCCGTCGGCCACGTTACGACCGGCGAATATGGCTCGCAGATGCTGTCGCTCGGCGGCGTGCATCATCTTACCGGTGGCTCCAAGAAGGAGGGCCGCGTCACCTGCGACACCCTGATGGACCTCAGCAACTGCAAGCCGGTTGAACTCACCATCGACGGCGGCGCCACCGTGATCGTGCAGGCCGGTCGTCCACCGGTCGTCAACGGCGTCGCCGAGGAACGCATGCGCGTCGGCTGCGGCTCGGCGACCATCGGCATGTTTGCCAAGCAATGGCACGGCAAGGTCGACGAGGTCGTCGTGGTCGACGATCACATCACGGGCGTGCTATCGGAGCATCAGGCCGGCAAGCTGCTCGATATTCCCGATACCGGAATCAAGATGAAGGGCAGGCGTTCGACGCCGGGCCGCTACTTCCAGGTCGCCGAGCCCGGCACAGGCTGGGGCGGCACCAATATTTCCGATCCGCTGTCCGTGCTGGGGCCGTTCAATGCCAAGGAGG
Source organism: Bradyrhizobium sp. (assembly GCA_026125985.1). Taxonomy (GTDB): domain Bacteria; phylum Pseudomonadota; class Alphaproteobacteria; order Rhizobiales; family Xanthobacteraceae; genus Bradyrhizobium. The sequence continues at coordinate 5,131 of JAHCKB010000215.1, read as the reverse complement.
CCAGGCCGGGACTCACCATGCTGATGGTGTCGACCACCGGCGAACACTCCGGCTACTACGTGCTGGACGAGGCGCTGCGGCCGATCGAGGCGGAAATGCCGCGGGATCTGCTATTCTCTGTCGAGCGCATTCAGGAGAATTGCGAACCCGCGCTGTGCACAGTTCTGTTCATGGCCGGTGCGGGTGGCTCCCTGCGGGCCGGCGTCACCGACAACCCGGTGCGGCTCACGCGTTCGGTGAAAGACGCACTGACGCGCGTTACCAGCGGCGGCGCGCCGGTTTACGTCTGGCCCGGCGGCGGCATCACCTACATGGTCGACGTCACGCTGATGCCTGCCGGCGCCTTCGGCTATGTGCCGACGCCGGCGTTGGTTGCGCCAATCGAGTTTACTTTGAAGCTGGCCGACTACGCTGCGCTGGGCGGTCATATGGATCATGTCCGTCCGCTGTCGTCGCTGAAGGACGGCGCCGAAGTGCGGCCGATGCCGTACGTTCCGGGGCGGCGAGCATGACGAGACGCCCGCAAATCACGATTCTCGCGGACGGCAAGCGGCTGCATTTGCAGGATGGCCCGATTGATTTGATTGTGGAGGCGAGCGGGCGCGATCAGGAAGTGCGATCCGCCTACGAGGCCGCGGCGCGACGCTTCACGGGCCTGCTGGACGAGCTTTGCGCGGAACTGACGGAACTACGGCGGCCCGCCAACCCTGAGCGGACCGCCTTGAAAGGCGTGGTCGCCCGTCGCATGTATGTGGCCGTGGTCCCTTACGCTGCGCCTTGCTTCATTACGCCGATGGCTGCCGTTGCGGGCTCCGTGGCAGAGGAGATCCTTGGCGCGATGCTGAGCGCCGCATCGCTGGATCGCGCTTATGTCAACAATGGCGGCGACATCGCGCTGCATTTGTCCGGTCGCGAGCAATTTGCGGTCGGCCTGCTGGATCGGCCCGATGGGCGCGGGGTGATGCGAACCATGTCGATCGACGTCGACGATCCCGTTCGCGGCATTGCCACCAGTGGCCGCCATGGCCGCAGTCTCTCGTTGGGCATTGCTGATGCCGTCACTGTGCTGGCGCGGACGGCTTCACAAGCCGATGCGGCTGCGACCGTGATCGCCAATGCCGTCGATCTGCCTGGCCATCCCGCCGTGCGGCGCGTACCGGCGAACGAATTGCAGCCCGACAGCGATCTTGGAGAACGATTGGTGACCCGCGACGTCGGCGCGTTGACGGAACGGGAGATTGAAGATGCGCTGGATACCGGCGCCCATTGCGCCCGGCGACTGCTTGCAGACGGTCTGATCGAAGGCGCGGCATTGCGCCTCCTTGGCCAAACGGTCGTTGTGGGCGCAAGAGAGGCCGAAGCACCTCACGCCGCTCGTAAGCCTGCGGTACGGGATTTGCTGCATGCGTGATTGGGAAGGCTGTGTAATCTGGAAGGCTGTGTGAGATGACTGCCGTAATCAGAAAGATCGTGACCGTGGTCGAGGAAACCCACATCGAGATGGGCAAGACCATCACGCCGCCGACGCGGCGGGCAGCGGCGATCGCGGTGATCGAGAATCCTTTTGCTGGCCGCTATGTGGAAGATCTGTCGCCGTTGATCGCGATAGGCGAGGAACTCGGCGATCTCCTGTCGAAGCGTGCGGTGGCCGCGCTCGGCATCGACGGCGCAAAGGCACATTCGTACGGCAAGGCGGCGGCAGTCGGCGAGAACGGCGAACTTGAGCATGCGGCGGCGATCCTGCATCCCAAGATGGGTGCGCCGGTGCGCAAGGTTCTGTCCAAGGGCGCGGCGCTGATCCCGTCCTCGAAGAAGCGCAGCGGTCCCGGCACGACGCTGGACATTCCGCTGGGGCACAAGGACGCTGCCTTCGTGCGCAGCCATTTCGACGGCATGGAAGTGCAGATCAACGACGCGCCGCGCGCCAACGAGATCATGGTGGCGGTCGCGGTCACGGATTCAGGCAGGCCGCTGCCGCGCGTGGGCGGGTTGACGGTTGCCGAGATCAAGGGCGAAGACGGTTTACGCTAGTCATTCTACAAACTGTGGAGGCAAAGGTATGCGACGGAGATATTTGTTGGGCGCGGGACTTGCGGTCGTGGTTGCCGGCCTGTCCGGAAACGCCATGGCGCAGAGCGAAATCAAGATCGGCGAGATCAACAGCTACTCGCTGCTGCCGGCTTTCACCGAGCCCTACCGCAAGGGTTGGCAGCTCGCGCTGGAGGAAGTTAACGCGGCTGGCGGCATCAACGGCAAGAAGCTGGTCGTGATCTCGAAGGATGACAGCGGCAAGCCGGCCGAGGCGCTGACCGCCGCGAACGAACTGGTGTCGAGCGAGAATGTCGCCATGCTGACGGGCACGTTCCTGTCGAACATCGGCCTGGCCGTGAGTGACTTCGCCAACCAGAAGAAGGTGTTTTTCCTGGCGGCCGAGCCGCTGACGGATGCGATCACCTGGGCGAAGGGAAACCGCTATACATTCCGTCTGCGACCCTCCAACTACATGCAGGCGTCAATGCTCGCCGAGGCGGCGGCAAAGCTGCCGGCCAAGCGTTGGGCCACGATCGCGCCGAACTATGAGTACGGTCAGTCGGCCGTCGGCGTCTTCAAGAAGCTGATGTCGGAAAAGCGGCCTGACATTCAGTGGGTGGACGAGCAGTGGCCGCCGTTCGGCAAGCTCGACGCCGGCCCTGTGGTACAGGCGCTCGCCGCCGCCAATCCCGAGGCGATCCTCAACGTCACCTTCGGTGCGGACCTCGTCAAGTTCGTACGCGAAGGCAACACTCGTGGCCTGTTCAAGGGCCGTTCGGTCGTGAGCTTCCTTACCGGTGAGCCCGAATATCTCGATCCGCTCAAGGAGGAGACGCCGGAAGGCTGGATCGTCACCGGCTATCCCTGGTACTCGATCAAGACGCCGGAACATGATGCGTTCCTCAAGGCCTATCAGGCCAAGTACAAGGACTACCCGCGGCTCGGCTCGATCGTCGGTTACCAGACCATCAAGGCGGCAGCGGCGATCCTCAGCAAGGCCAACTCCACCGATCCCGAGAAGCTGATCGCGGCGACGGAAGGTCTGACGATGGGATCGCCTTTCGGCGAGATCACGTTCCGCAAGATCGATCACCAGTCCACGCTCGGCGCTTTCGTCGGCAAGACCGCGCTGAAGGACGGCAAGGGCATCATGGTGGATTCCGCCTACAAGAAGGGCGCCGACTTCCTGCCGAGTGATGCTGAAGTCGAGAAGCTCCGTCCGAAGAACTGACGGAGGCAAGCGGAGCCTCATGGTTTCAGGCGCGCGGCGTCGCCGCGCTCCTCACCATGAGGGTCTCCGAATTTTTCCAGAGGGGCACGACCCGCAGCGTCTCGAAGGATGAGCTGCGAGAGACGAGCCACGCCAACGCGGACCGCCAATGGCCTTCTACGTCGTCCAGTTCCTGACCGGTCTTGCCAGCGCGGCGTCGCTGTTCCTGGTTGCTTCGGGCCTCTCGATCATCTTCGGCGTAACGCGGATCGTGAACTTCGCGCACGGCGCATTCTATATGCTCGGCGCTTACGTCGCGTTCACGCTGACCGAGCGTTTCTCCGGGGCACTCGGCTTCTGGGGCGGCATCGTTGCAGCGGCATTGGTTGTCGCCGTGGTCGGCGTGATCGTCGAAATGGTGCTGCTTCGCCGGATCTATCACTCGCCGGAGCTGTTCCAGCTGCTCGCAACCTTCGGCCTGACGTTGATGGTCGAGGACCTCGTGGTGCTGATCTGGGGGCCGGACGATCTGCTCGGTCGCCGCGCGCCGGGTTTCAAGGGCGCTGTCGACTTCTTCGGCCAGAGCGTTCCGAGCTATGACCTGTTCCTGATCGTGCTCGGGCCTGTTGTTCTCGGTATCCTGTGGCTACTGTTCCAGCGGACGCGATGGGGCATCCTGGTGCGGGCGGCGACGCAGGACCGAGATATGGTCGCGGCGCTCGGCGTGAACCAGAAATGGTTTTTCACGTCCGTGTTTGCGGTCGGTGTCTTCCTCGCAGCCCTCGGCGGCGCGTTGCAGATTCCGCGCGACGCCGTGCATCATGCGATGGACCTCCGCCTCATCGTCGAAGTCTTCGTCGTGGTGGTGATCGGCGGTCTCGGCAGCATCATCGGCGCCTTTGTCGCCGCGGTGCTGGTGTCCGAACTCAATGCGTTCGGCATCCTGATCTTCCCGAAGATCTCCATTATCCTCGTCTTTCTTGTCATGGCGGTGGTTCTGATCGTCCGGCCCTGGGGCCTGTTCGGCAAGCCAGAGGCGCCGGCGCGGCGTTCACCGGGGCTGACCGTCAATCCCTGGCGGCCGCTCACCGCCAACGAGCGCATCGGTGCGCTGATTGCGCTTGTTGCGGCCGCGGCGTTACCCTTCGTCGGCGGCAACTACGAGATGACCGTCGGCTCGGAGATCGCGATCTTCGTGATCTTCGCAGCCAGTCTGCATTTTCTTATGTCGGTCGGCGGGCTCGCGTCGTTCGGTCATGCGGCGTATTTCGGTCTCGGCGCCTACGGCATCGCCTTCCTCGCCAAATGGGCGGGACTGCCCATGGTCGTTTCGCTGTTGCTCGGCCCTCTGCTCGGCTGCCTTGGCGCTGCCGTATTCGGCTTCTTCTGCGTCCAGCTCTCCGGCGTCTATTTCGCGATGCTGACGCTGGCCTTTGCGCAGATCGTCTGGTCGATCGCGTTCCAGTGGGTCGAGGTGACCGGGGGCGACAACGGCATTCTCGGCGTCTGGCCGGAGAAATGGGCGGCGGGGCCGGCCAGTTTCTACTGGCTGTCGCTGGCGATTGCAGCGCTGTGCGTAGTCATCCTTCGTCTCATCGTGTTCTCGCCTTTCGGCTATGCCTTGCGCGCGACGCGCGATTCGCTGCTGCGGAGCGAGGCTATCGGCATCAACGCCAAGCGTATGCAGTGGACGGCATTCGTCATCGCGGGCACGGTGGCCGGTATCGGCGGCACGCTGTTCGCCTATCTCAAGGGCAGCGTTTTTCCAGACAGCCTCGGCATTTCGCTCTCGGTCGATGCGCTTGTCATGGTGCTGCTCGGCGGAGTCGAGACGGTGTCGGGCGCTGTGATCGGGGCTATCGTTTTCAAGGCGCTGAACATCTGGCTGGT
>JAHCKB010000214.1 GCA_026125985.1 Bradyrhizobium sp. | reverse complement strand
TCATTCGCTCGTCAGCCGCCGATGCGGATCTCGTCGAGCAGCGAGGAGGACACGCTCGGCACCTGCGCCCCGTCAGAAGCGCGGGAGATGGCGACGCGGGTCTTGTTGAAGACGCCCTCGACGCCGCCGGTGCCCTGCGCGGCGAGATTGCTGAGGAGTTCGGAAACCAGCACGCTGTTATGCCCCTTGGAGTCGTCGGCGACCTTGCCGGGAGTTGCCGAGGTGAGGATCAGCGCATTGTCGGAAGCGGCGATCGGCGCCAAGCCGTGCGAATAGGAACGGAAGCGGCGCTCATACGGATTGCGGCGCGATGCGTCGATCACCACGAGTTTGGCGCGCGCGCCCTTTTCCTTGATACCGGCGAGCACGGACTCGACCGAAACGCCCTCGCGGCGGATATCGTTTTCCTTCCAGATCCGTGCATCGACCGGAATCATGTAGTTCTCGCGGCGGGCCTGGATGCCATAGCCTCCGAAGAACAGCATGACGACGGAGTCGGGCTTGATCCTGGATTTCAGCCGGCCGATGGCGCGCTGCATGTCGTCCTTGCTGGCGTCCTCGATCACGTCGACGTCGAAGCCGTTCCGGCGCAGCGTCGCGGTCAGCGCGCGCGCGTCATTGATCGGCTGGTTCAGGGGAGCGGCAGCGTCTGGATAGTGGCCGTTGCCGATGACCAGCGCCAGACGCGACTGCTTCTTGCTTGAATCGACCGCCTGCTGGGTTCCGATGGCCTTGGCGGCATCGAGCGCTCGCTTGTTCAAGGCCGCATGGGCGCCGATCGCCAGCGAGACCATGCCAACCAGGCTTGCGACCACGGCAACCGAACGACGGGAGATGAGCTGCCTAACATTCATCGCGGTACATCCTGTCATCGTCAAAGCAGCGCGGCCGAACAGTAGTCGCGCCAATCAGATTTTAGGTTTGAGGGGTTGGCCGGGTTGATGCCGTCGAATTGCGCTAAATTTGCGGCGTTGCAACAAAGAAACCCTTAACCCGCAATATCCCTCACTGCAAGACGGAACGTCCATCCCCACTCAAGCTATTGTTTCAATAGCGGAAATTTATCCTCCACCGGATCCTTCCAAGGCCATTGGAGCGGAAATTCCGGATATCTTCTGTGACATCGGTCACATCTGGTAAATCCCAGCCGTTCGTATAGCTTTTCCAACGACTTAAAGTTCCGTTGGTTCTGACACCGGCGCAGAAAGTTTGCTCTGATGGGGTTTCATCATCTCGCCGGCGCCGCGTTTCGGGCGCTGACGGCCCGCAAGGACGGACCGTCGCTGTATGACGTCTGCGATCCCGTGCTCCAGAAATACCAAGGCGGCGATGCCCATCTTGGCCAGTTCTACCGGACGGCGCTCTGCAACCCGGCGCTGCGTCCGCTGTTGAGGCGGACCGGTCTGCCTGCCTTGAAGGACGAGAAGCGGCTCGCCGAGCTGCGCGCCGCCATTGTCCGCGCCCGCGACGAAGAGGCGCCGGACTGGGCCGCGGTCGGCGCCCCCGTTGCGGCGCTGATGGACGGAATCGACGTGCGGCATCCGAGACCTGCGCCATCGGTTGCCCCAGGCCGCGCGCCGGGAATCGGCGAGATCGAGCAGGCGATCCGCACCTGCGCCTCGCATCTGCTGCGCTCCTATTCGAAGAACGGCTTCCTGCCGACCTATGCCGCCTTCAACCTGCTGGGCGATGCCGACATGGGCGGGCGCGAGATGGTGATGGCGCTGACCGGCCTGAACTCGCGCGGCTACAAGAACTCGACCCTGCTGTTCTCGCTGGCGCGCATCTTCATCGCGCACTCGCCGGCGCGCGCGCTGATCAACCCGCCCTGGACCGGGATTGCCGAGCCGATGTGGGAGCCGATGCAGATCCGGCACCGCTCGGCCTATTACGACGCGTTCTTCACCGAGGCGCTGCTGAGCTATATCGAGAGCGGGCTCGCTTCGCGCGGCGAGACCACTGAAGCCCGTCGCGCCATCGACGACATGGTGAACTTCTGCCTCGACATCAGCCGGGAGGAAGTGCCCTCGCATGACGGCTCGACCGTCAACGTGATCACGGCGCTGGCGCCGCTGCCGCATCCGCGCTTTTCCCGCTTCTTCGCCCAGATCAAGCAGGATCTCGGCTTCGGCATCTACGTGCCGGACTGCGACACCACGGCCTGCTCCTTCTCGGCAGCGACCCAGGCGGGATCCACCGATCCGATCCTCGATCAGCCGCTGCTCGACTTCTATCGCGGCTACCAGGTGCGCGCCGGGGCCAACGAACCGCGCGTTACCGTGCCGCTCAACGACAACATCGATTACGAAGGAGCGATCGTCACCTGGATCGACAACATCAAGGGCGAGCGGCCCTACGGCAACGATCTCGATCCCACGCTCAATCTCGACGTTCTGGAAGTCTCGTTTCGCAACCTGACGCGCTGGCAAATCCTGGAGACACCGTCGCGGCTGGAGACGGTCCAGCGCATCGTCGCGTTCCAGAGGAAGCTTGCCGAAAGCGACGCCTTCTCCGATCCGCGCTCTCACATCTATTACCTGCCCGAACTCTACTCCGCCTATTTCGGCCGCTGCTATGCCGCGTTCACCGCGCTGCCGGCGGCGGCGCAGCACGCCATCGATCCCGACGGTTCGTTTGCCTTCATCCGCGGTCGCGTGCTCGCCTATGTCGAGGGCCAGATGATCACGCATGAGATGAACGCGTTCGATGCAGCGCTGGCGCTGATGGCGCTGGCGCACCTTGGCGCCGGGATTTCAACTTTCGCGCCGGCGCTGCAGGTGATCGTCGCCTCCCTCGGCGAAGGCGGCCGGCACGGGCCCTACAAGGCCTACGAGTGGAACAAGATGAAGACGCCGACGCGAATTCTCGTCGGCGGGCCGGAGGTCACCTCCGCCTTCGTGCTGATGGGGCTCGCGCTGGCGCGGCGGGCGATGCAGCAGGCAGGCAGCCCCGCTTGACTTCGGCGCGTCTTGCGCAGAAAGACGCGCCACACGCTCCCCGGCGCGCTTTCGAACCCGGCATCCGTTGGACCGGAATGCGCGCTAAATTATTGAAGACACGCGACTTCTTTCGAAACGGCAAAACCGCTTCGCCTGACAGCGCCGTTGTCCCTATATTGGTTTGATGCCGGACCAGATGCGCAGCTACCTCGATTTCGAAAAGCCCGTCGCCGAACTCGAGGCCAAGATCGACGAGCTGCGTACGCTCGCCGCCAACGGCAGCGACATCGGCGACGAGATCACCAGGATCGAGGAGAAGTCGGCGCAGGCGCTGGCCGAGCTCTACGCCAATCTGACACCCTGGCAGAAGACCCTGGTGGCGCGGCATCCGCAGCGCCCGCATTTCAGCGATTTCATCGCCGCGCTGATCACCGAGTTCACGCCATTTGCCGGCGACCGCAAGTTCGCCGAAGACGAGGCGCTGGTGGGCGGCTTCGGCCGCTTCAAGGGCGAGCCGATCTGCGTGATGGGACAGGAGAAGGGCAACTCGACCGAGAGCCGCATCAAGCACAATTTCGGCATGGCGCGCCCGGAAGGCTATCGCAAGGCGGTCCGGCTGATGGAAATGGCCGACCGCTTCGGCATCCCCGTGCTGTCGATCGCGGACTCTGCGGGCGCCTATCCCGGCATCGGCGCCGAGGAGCGCGGCCAGGCAGAGGCGATCGCGCGCTCCACCGACGCCTGCCTTTCTCTCGGTGTGCCCAATGTCGCCATCGTCACCGGCGAGGGCATGTCGGGCGGCGCGATCGCAATCACCACCGCGAACAAGGTCCTGATGTTCGAGCATGCCATCTACAGCGTGATCTCGCCGGAAGCCGCCTCCTCCATCCTCTGGCGCGACGGCACCAAGGCGCAGGAAGCCGCCAACAGCATGAAGATCACCGCCCAGGACATGCTGAAATTCGGCGTCATCGACCGCATCCTTTCCGAGCCGCCGGGCGGCGCCCACCGCGATCCCGCAGCCATGATCGCCCGCACCGGAGATGCCATCGCGCATGCCTTCGAGGAGCTGCGCAATCTCGACGCCGCCGGCATCCGCGCACAGCGCCGGCAGAAATTCCTGGATATCGGCCGTAAGCTGGGGTGACGAATCATCCCTCGCCGTGACCGGGCCCCGACCGATCAGGACGCGCCGCTGCCCCTGCGCGAAATGCGGCAACAACTTGGCAACAATCACCGTTTCCAGCCGCAATTAGGCCGTGAGCTGCCTGTTTAAGGTCTGTTGACCATGGCCGCTTCGAGGCCCGGGCAGAGAGCCGGTTCGGGTTGCGATGCACTGAGGTGACGGGTAATATTTTAATCAATGGCTTCAGGGTGATGACGCGGATGTTGGGGTTGCCGACATTGCCCGGTGGGTGTGGAGCTCCGGCTTGATTTCTGGCCTTCCCGTTCGGCTGCTCGTGACTTCGGCTGCGCTTGCGGCCGGCCTCATGCTGGCTGGCTGCAATAGCGACCAGATTTCGCTGGCCCAAAACGCCAAGGCCAACCAGCCGGTCCCGCCCAAGCTCATCCAGGCCATGACCGAAAAGAACATGGACCTTAACTCGCCGATCCTGGTGCGCATCTTCAAGCAGGAAGCCGAGCTCGAAGTCTGGAAGCAGGACCGCGACGGCCGTTTTGCGTTGTTGAAGACCTATCCGATCTGCCGCTGGTCCGGCGACCTCGGCCCCAAGGTCCGCGAAGGCGACCGCCAGGCGCCGGAAGGCTTCTACACGATCACGCCGGCGCAGATGAATCCGCAGTCGGCTTACTACCTCTCCTTCAACACCGGCTACCCCAACGCCTTCGACCAGGCACTCGGACGCACAGGCTCGCAGCTCATGGTGCATGGCGATTGCTCCTCGCGCGGCTGCTACGCCATGACCGACGAGCAGATCGCCGAGATCTATGCGCTCGGACGCGAATCCTTCTTCGGCGGCCAGCGCGCCTTCCAGCTCCAGGCCTTCCCGTTCAAGATGACGCCGATCAACATGGCGAAGCATCGCAACAATCCGAACATGCCGTTCTGGAAAATGATCAAGCAAGGCTATGACCATTTCGAAGTGACGCGGCAGGAGCCGAAGGTCGATTTCTGCGAGAAGAAATACGTCTTTGACGCGATCCGCGCGCCGAACGCAACGCGCGAGCCGGTGTTCAACGCCTCGTCCAAGTGCCCGGCCTATGCGATCCCCGAGGAAGTCGCCGACGCCGTGCGCGAGAAGCAGCAGCACGAGCAGGCCGAGTACCACAAGCTGGTGGCACGCGGCACGCCGGTGGCGCGCATGAACACCGGCATCGACGGCGGCATGAACCAGGTGTTCGCCGCGAAGCTGCCCGACGGCAACACCGGCCTGTCGGAAGGCGGCGATGCCCAGGGCCTTTCGCTGCTGGCGCTGTCACGCGCGCCGGGCACCATCCCCTCGCATGTCAATCCGCCCCGGCCGAAACTGACGCCACAGGAAGAGCCTGCCGTGGCAGTCTCCGCCCCGGCCACGCGCGTCGCCTCCGCGACGCCGGCCCAGCGGGAGCCTGAGCAGCGCTCGGAAAGCTTCTTCTCCAGCCTCGCCCGCAAGGTCGGGCTCGGCGGCTCCGAGACCACGGCCAGCGCTCCGCCGCCGGCCAAGCCGAGGGCGGCAAGCAGGCCGGCACCGCCGTCGATTTCCCGCGCCACCGCCGCCGCACCGAGACGTGCCGAACCGAAGCACGCCGAGCCGAAACCGCCCCCGGCACTGAAGCCAACGGTCACCGCAGCCCCTGCGCCGGCCGCAGCTCCAGCACCTGCCGCAGCCCCCGCAACGATCGCCGGCGCCCAGCCGGTCGTACCGTCGAACTCGTTCGAGAGCCGGTTCTCGGCGATGAAGTGAGCCGGTCGTGGCGGCCTCCCCCATTTCCGAACCGGAGCTATCGCCTTCGTCAGGCGAATTGCCCGACCTCAGGCTTCGCCCGATCAGGAGCCCTCACCGCCTCCGGCGTCAGCACGCTGGCCGGCGCCACTGACGGATCCTCGTCCGACCTGCCGGCGGGGGGCTTTGAGTCCGCATCGCGGCTGTCCCGCGATACGCCGAATCTTACGTACATGACCGGCAGGAGCAGCAGCGTCAGGGCGGTCGCCGTGACCAACCCACCGATAACGACGATGGCGAGCGGCCGCTGAATTTCCGCGCCGGGACCGGTGGCGAACAGAAACGGGACGAGGCCAAGCGCCGCGATCGAGGCGGTCAGCATCACCGGCCGGAGCCGGCGCCGCGCGCCCTCCATGACAGCTTCGGCGAGCGGCAAGTCGCCCCGCGCAACCACCTCGTTGATGTAGGAGATGAGGACGACGCCGTTCAGCACCGCAATGCCCATCAGTGCGATGAAGCCGACGGACGCCGGCACCGACAGGAATTCACCCGACGCCCACAGCGCGATGACACCGCCGATCGTCGCGAACGGCACGTTACAAAACACCAGGGCCGCCTGCCGGACCGAACTGAAGGTGAGGTACAGCAGCAGAAAGATCATGCCGAGCGCGATCGGCACGACAATGGCGAGGCGAGCCGAGGCACGCTGCTGGTTCTCGAACTGGCCGCCCCAGACCAAGGTATAGCCGCGGGGCACCTCGACCCTCTTGGCGATCGCAGCCTTGGCTTCATCGACGAAGCCGACGAGATCGCGCCCGCGCACGTTACTCAAGATCGTGGCGAAGCGCTGGCCGTCCTCGCGGATGACCTGGATCGGGCCGTCCTCCACGCGGACGTCGGCGATTTGCGACAGTTCCACGGTGCCGCCGCCGGGAAGCACGATCGGCACGCGCGCCAGGTCGGACGCCGAGGCACGCTGCCTCTCCTCGCCGCGAACCATCAGGGGCGTGCGAACCTGACCTTCCAGCACAATGCCGAGATCGCGGCCGTCGACCCAGACGCGCAGGGCTTCCTGCACCTGCTCGGAGTTCAGCCCGAAGCGACCGGCCTTAGCCCTGTCGACGCTCACCGTGAGGTAGCGCATGCCGGCGTTGCGGAGCGCAAACACGTCGGCCGACCCAGGAAGCTGCTGGATAGTGCCGGCGATGTCGCGCGCGACCTGATTCAGCGTGTTGATATCATCGCCAAACACCTTGATCACGACGTCGCCACGCGCGCCGATGATCATCTCCTGCACCCGCATGTCGATCGGCTGGGTGAACGCGTAGACAATGCCCGGAAAAGCATCGAGCACGCGGCGGACCTCACCCAGGAACCATTCCTTGCCGGCGCCTTTCGGCCACTCGTTCTTCGGCGCGAGTGTCATGAACATGTCAGTTTCGTTGAGGCCAACAGGATCGATGCCTAGTTCGTCCGCGCCAGCGCGCGCCATGATCTTCCTGATGACCGGCACTTCGGTCATCAGCGCGCGCTGGATGCGTAGGTCAGTCTGTGCCGCTTCGTCCACCGACACCGTCGGGAACTTGCGGATCGTAACGACAGGCGTTCCTTCGTCCATCACGGGCATGAAGGTCGCACCGATGCGAGGGAATACCGTCACGACCGCGCCGATGCCGAGCGCGAGGCCGACCAGCAGCACCAACGGCCGCCGCATCACGTAGCTGAGCGCGGGGTTGTAAACCGCGTGCAGCTTGCGGACCAGCCACGGCTCCTGGTGGGCGCCGGCGCGCAGAAGATAAGCCGACAGAGTGGGCACCACGGTGAGCGAGAGCAGCAGCGCCGTCGCAAGCGCAAAGGCGATGGTCAGCGCGACCGGGCCGAACAGGCGGCCTTCCAGACCCTGCAACGACAGCAGCGGGGTGAACACCATTGCGATGATCAGCACGCCCGAGATAAGGGGAACGGCGACCTCGCGGGTCGCCTCGAGAGCCATCTTCAGCCGGGTCTTCAGATCCGGCTTGTCGGCATGGGCGAGCCGGTGCTCGACATTTTCGACCACAACGACGGCGCAATCGACGAGCAGGCCGATCGCGATCGCAAGCCCGCCCAGCGACATGATGTTGGCGGACCAGCCGAACAGCCGCATGATGCCGAAGGTGGCGAGCACGGATAGCGGCAGCACGACCGACACGACCAGAGCCGAGCGCAGATTGCCGAGGAAGACGAGTAGCAGGATTATGACCAGCGCGATCGCTTCCAGCAGCACCTTCTGCACCGTCCACACGGCCTTGCCCGTCAATTCGCTGCGATCATAAAAGATCTCGATGCGCGCGTCATCGGGCAGCAAGGGCTTGATCTCCTCGAACTTCTTCTTCACGCCGTCGACCACGGTGCGGGCGTTGGCGCCGCGCAGACCGAGGACGATGCCCCAGACAGCCTCCTTCTCACCGTTGGCGGT
>JAHCKB010000213.1 GCA_026125985.1 Bradyrhizobium sp. | reverse complement strand
GGCTGCCCCTCCGCAGCGAGCGCGGCACGCAGCTTCGCGATCAATTGCTTGCATGCGGGCAGATGACGCTCCTCCGCATCCAGAACCCGCAAGAATCCCCTTCTCTTTAGCGCCGCGACGACGGCCGGCGAAAGGGTTTCGGCGTCGGCGGCCTCGGACACGATATCGATCAAACGATCGACGGCATGCAGGCGACCGAGCAGGTAATCGTTCTCGCGGTAGGCCCGCGACAGGAACGCCGCCGACTGGCTGAATCCGGTCCCCTTCAGTGGGAACTCTCCAAGCCGGCTGATGCCGACGGCATCTTGCGCACTGATGCGGTCGACACGAACCTCATTGAATTCCCCTGCCTCCCGCCACGGCATGATCGGAAACGTCACAATGTCCCAGAAGGGAAACCCGAGATAATTCACAAGCACCTCGCGCATCGCGAGCGGAGGCCACCCGGCGGTTTCCGCAAGAAGAACGTCAATATCCGACGTTATGGCCTTGAGATCGATGTCCTGGCTGAGTTGCTCGATGAGCGTATCGATCCGATCCTTGTGCCGTGCGGCAAAGGACCGCGCATAGTTGCCGATCTCCCTGACCTCGGCCGGAGAAGGCCCCACCCGAAAGATGTCCTCAACCAGATCGCGCGCGGCGGAACTGATGGAGGCGTTCGTTTCTCTCTGCTCCAGAGCTTCGGTGCATTCGTAGAACCGGCGTTTCAGGCGATCGACGACGGCGAAATCCAGACCCTCGAACAGTTCTGAACCGAGCATCTGCGATATCCGGTTCTGACCTTCAATCAGGAACCGCAACCTGCGCTTGCGATAGTCAACGTCGAACGCCAGCAGGAACCTGACCCAGCTCAGGGTGTCGTCAAAGTCTTCACCGCCTTCGACCGGGAGAGACCGGCCGGCGGCGGGCTCGTAGGTCACGCCTGTCTCGATTGCCCAGGCATTGATGATCTCGGCGATCGCGCGCGCGAACGGAGACTCCGGCCGAACGCCGCGGATCTCCATGATCAGCCGACTGACGAAGTCGCGTGCCGAGGCCAGCTTGAGCCGGACATAGGCATCGTATGCAAAACCCGCGTCCCGGGCGGCCCTGACATTTGCCTGTTCACGCCAGCCGCGAATCCGGCCCGCATCGACCGGCTGTTCGCCGTCGATGGCAATGACCTCCCCGACAAGCCGCCGGACATGCGGCCGGGCGCTATCGACGATCCCCCTCAGCCGGCGCACATGTTCGTTGAACTGGCCTACCCAACCGAGCTCGTCGGTCACGGGCTGGGTCAATGGAATCTCGGACAGCGCTCCCTTCAGCGTCGGAAAGAACCCCGGCACGCGGTGATGCGCGACTGAGCCGACCGATGTGGGATTGGGATCGACATAGACAACCCGCCGATCCACCTCGCGATAGGCGGCACGGCCCCGAATGGCCCCGACCGCTTCCCGAAACGGATGGCTGCTCAAGACACTGCCGTCGATGAACGGGACATAGGCGACGTCAACGTTCATCCTCGCGTAATTCTCGAAATTGCGCGCGATGAAGTCTGCACGGCTCGGCCAATCGATGGAGCGTCCCCTCAGGAAGTCGTCGACCTCCACGATGCGCGCCGGTGGAAACGCGCCGGGAATCGACGAAGTCGCGCGCGCGGCGAAAGCCAATGCAGGCGCATTCGACATTTCAAAGTCGCTCTCGATGGCGCCGCTCGGACGCTTCCGGTATCTGAAGTGGAGCCGGTGACGATGTTCGCGTTCGTGAATGATGGGCGGATTGTGAAGCTGCATGGTTCGCTGGTAACCGTTGAAATCGGTCAGCGTCACGAACAGGTCGAGACCTTGCTCCGAGGGAAGCAGCGAGGATGTTTCCTCCCCTGTTCCCATGGCGGCCACCGCATCGTACATCAGCGCCGTCATATTCGGACCGTCGAACGGCGGCTCGAACCAGCGGGACCGAACGAACAACGAAAGTTTGGAACGAACCTCCAGGTCGGCGACAGGTGCGAGGCCCGCCAGACCGGCTGCCCAGAACAGCGGCCGCAGAAACCACTTGCTCGATACGCGGGCTTTCGCTTCCGATGCCAGCAGTTCGGAGACGTCGGCATGCTCGAGCCACAGGTCGCGCAATCGTCCCATCGGCAGATCATGACTCAGCGCACGGGCGAGCATGATGGCGTTGATTCCCCCCGCCGAGGCCCCCGCGACGATGTCGACGATGACCCGCAGATCGACCGTTCGCCCGATGTCGCGCAGAAGGTCGAAATAGATCGCTTCGGTGTCGTATTCGGGATCGGCCCGGTCGCGAACATCGAAGAAGCCGGCCGTCGAACGCTTGTTCCGATCGGCGATGGCGTGAAGAGCGCTGGACGCCCTTGAGAGTTTCAGAATTTCCTTCGTGATGCCGTGCATATAGATGGCGAGCGACGCACCGCCGAAGCAGACGAGCGCAATCCGGAGCTCCCTTTCACGCAAGACGTCCTCCATGCCGAAGGGATTTCATGTGTGGGAATCCTGCCTACCACAGGCGCAGCGCCGTGGCACGGCGCGGCGGATGGCTGCGGACGGGTGGCTTGTGGGCGGCACAGCAAGGCGGTCGCGCGCGCCGACGGTGCGACTGAGGTGCCGGCGACACTACTTTCCTATGCTCCTGCAATATCACGGCAATTGCAGATTGTGCCGGTGTCCGCACAAGAGCCCGGAAAGCTCGTCCAGCTAAACTTACCGGTAGGGATTTCCGCCTATGATCACCCCCATTGCGCGCGCCAGACCCATGCCCGTGCGCGGGACTGCAGTTTCCTGAAATGGCTCTCGAATGGTCGGACGATTCCCGAAAGGCAAATCCGCTAGCGTTCCAGCCCCCCACGGCCCGACCGGCTGCGGCTGTGCGTTGCGCGCCGAGGGGCGCCGGAACGCCGCCGAGTGCCTGAAGCGAGACGGGATATGACCGCGACGCCGCCTGCAGCGTTGAGCGAGGCTGCCGACGACGGACCGAAGCCGCAAGGCATCGAGATCGTCAAGCAGGTCACTCACCTGTTTCTGTCCAATGCCGATCGTCTCCGTGAGTCCCAGATCGGCGCGTTCGATGAGCTTCTCGTTCCCCTGATCGGGCGGACTGAGGCAGCCGCTCTCGTCCACCTCAGCGAGGCCCTGTCCACGACCAGCCTGGCGCCGAGCCGAACGGTCCGTACGCTCGCGTTTCACAACGACCCTGCGGTGGCTACGCCGGTCCTGCAGAATTCCGATCGCCTGACCGAGAGCGATCTCCTCGAAGTTGCCGCGACCCTGGGCCAGCAGCACTTGCTGGCGATCGCCGGCAGACGCGCCCTCAACGAGACCCTGACGGACGCGCTCCTGCGGCGCGGTGACCTCAGCGTTTCCAACGCACTTGCCAAAAATGCCGGAGCGCAGTTCTCCGAATGCGGATACTCCACGCTGGTCGGAAGGGCGGACAGGGACGAAAGCCTCACTGAAAAGCTTGGCCTGCGTCTGGACCTTCCGGCCAACCTGCTCCGGGAGCTTCTAGCAAAGGCGACCGACATCGTGCTGGCGCGGTTCCTGACCGCATCCCGGCCCGTCGCACCGGTCAAAGGGCAAGCCTCGGCCGTAATGACCAGCCCCGCCCGGTCGAAGAAGGACTATTCGACGGCGATGATCAGGGTCGCCGAGTTCAACCGCACCGCCAAGCTGAACGATTCAGCAGTGAACCGGTTTGCGGTGAGATCCGAATACGATTGTGTGGTGGCGGCCCTCTCGCTGAAGACCGAGGTGGAGATCGAGGCAATTGCGCCGCTGATCGAAAGCGACCGGCTGTACGGGCTGATCGTGGCGTGCAAATCGGCTCGGCTGGACTGGTCGACGACCAAGTCGATCATCCACCATCGCCCGAATTGCCCGCCCGTGTCCAAGAGAGAGCTGGAACAGGCTCAGGCGGTGTTCGACGGCTTGCTGCTGTCGGTGGCGCAATGGACCATCCGCTTCGGGGCGGATCGGATCGCGGCGAAGAAGATCGGCGCCGAAGCTGCTTCCCCGGCAGCGGCGGCCTCCTTGCCCCGCCCGGCAACACGAAACTGATCAGTGACGCGCTGCAGAGCGTTCGATACGTCGGCATCGCTTCATCCCAATCGCCGCGACGCGCGATCAATCCCGTGAGTCGCCCTGAGTAAGCTATGGCGCTCGTCAGGCGAATTGCGCCAGACCGTGCCCTACGGACCAGTTTTCCTTCGCCGACTCCAGCACGTTAACGAACACGTTCTCCGGCCGGATACCTGGATTCCTGCCAAGTAATTCCGCGGCGCGCTTATATAGCGCTTTCTTCTGTTCCGTAGTGCGGGTGTCGAACACGGTGATCTGGATGTACACCACATCGTCGCTCCGATAGACGCCATAGGCATTCCCGTGGCGAAAGTTCGCCCCGTCATGCTCGGTGATGGTCATGAACTGGTCGTCCTCGGGCACGCTGAGCGCCTCGCGCATGGCCGGTAAAGGCTGTCGAAGATTGCCTGTCGGTAGGCTTCCGGCTTGCCGGCGCGCAGCGAGATATGAACGAGTGGCATGGCGGATCCTTATCAATGGCAACAGACAAACCTGCCCCGTGGCGCAGCGCTGCCAGCCGGTTGTAGTTCACTCCGTGGATGAAATGAGCTATCAGTCCGTTTGTTTTTGACACTATGTCCAGAAACGATACCCATATTCTTGACGCCTCGTCAAATACTTTTCGGCCCGGTCAAACGCGCGACTGGAGCAGCGCGGCGGAACGGAGACAGAAATGAGACCCCGCGAGTTTGACCACGACGAGGTCTTGCGCATCGCCTTCGAGAAGTTCTGGCGCAAGGGGGTGCGTGGAACATCACTCTCGGACATCGCGCACGATGCCTGCGTGCAGCGCGGCAGCCTCTACAATGCCTTCGGCAGCAAGGAGGCGCTATTTCTGACCGCCTATGAGCGCTATGCGGCCGACTATCTCGGCACAATCGAGAAAGCGCTCGGCTCGGGAAGCCTGCGAAAGCGCCTCATGGCGTTCTTCGACGTGACCATCAGGAACTTCCGCTCGGGCTCGCCTCCCCGCGGCTGTCCCACCACTCGGGGACTGATGGAGCTTGCGCCGGGCCAAGGCGAAAGGCTGGACGAGAACGCGCGGCAGGTCTTTGCGGGTTTGATGACCCGCATCACCGCGCTAGTCCGTGAGGCCTTGTCGAACGGCGCCGCGCGCGGCGAGTTCCACGGTGATCCCGATATCGCGGCGCTGCACATAGCCACCGTGACGCGAGGGCTGGCGGTGCTCGAACGCGCCTATGGGGACGAGGCCCAGCTTCGAAAGATTGCCGCCCACACGGTCGATCTCGTGCTCGGCGAGCCAACCTGACGGGCGCTGTGGGTTCACGGCCGGCGCCCATCCGATCTGTGCTCGCCTCGTGCGACGAAAGCCTATGACGAGTATTTCACCGTGCAGCCATAGGCGCGCGTCGCGGGATTGGAGACCGGTTTGCCGGCCTTCAATTCGGTCAACGTCTCGTCGACGAAATTCTTCGCATCCTTGATGTCGGCAGGACGTGTCGTCGGCTTGTCGTCGATACCGCCGGCATAGGCGAGCGTGCCGTCAGGCTTGATGATGTACATATGCGGCGTGACCGCCGCGCCATAGGCCCGCGCAACCTGTTGCTTCGGATCGAGCAGCACCGCCGTCGGCGACGCCTTCCTTTCCGTCGTCAGGGCATTGGCTCGGACACCGTCCGCAAAACCCTGCTCGCCGGGAGGCGACGAAATGACCGACAGCCATACGATACCCTGACCGGTCCACTTCTTCTGCAGAGCCTGCATGTTGCCGCTGCCATAATGCTTGCGGACATAGGGACAACCGTCATTGGTCCATTCGAGCACTACGGTCTTGCCGCTGAAGTCGCTGAGATTGACCGTCTTGCCGTCGCTATTGACTACCGAGAAGGCGGGGGCCTGCGCACCGACCTTGGGTTCTGCGTGCGAGGACGCGGTGGCCAGGAGCAGGATCGCGGCCGAGGAGGCCAACATCGTCGTAAACGTGCGTCTATCCATCTTCTGTCTCCAATGCGGGTTTCAGATTTGTGCCAGTGCATCCAGCACAAGCGACTGCGTAAGGATCTGCGGCAACACGACGGGCTCGGTACCGCTGCGAAACAGCACATAGAGAGGCACGCCGTTGCGGCCGAAGCGCTCGAGAAGCCGCGTGATTTCCGGATTTCGATTGGTCCAGTCGCCCTTCAGGTAGGCGATGCGCTTGCCGGCAAACGCCTCGCGTACGGCGTCCGTGGACAATGCGGTGCGTTCGTTGACCAGGCAGGTAATGCACCATGCGGCCGTCATGTTGACGAAAACAGGCTGCCCGGAAGCAAGGAGCCCATCGAGCTTGCGCTGACTGAACGCCTCAGCCGAGCCTCTTGACGAAACAACCTCGACGTTCGCTGCGGTCGTCCGATCGAGACCGATCATGATGGCCAGCGCAACGACGCCCGCAACCGAAGCAGCCGCCATGCCCCGAAGGGCGCGGCCGGAACCGCTCCCCTGTTCCTGCGACAGCCGAAGAGCCCACGCTGCGAAGGCAATCAGCACCAGAGCCGCAAGCGCGGCGAGCAGGCCCGACGCATCGACCTGAAAACTGAGAACCCAGATCAACCAGGCCACGGTCGCGTAAAGCGGGAATGCGAGAGCCTGCTTCAGCGTTTCCATCCAGCGTCCGGGCCGAGGCAACAGGCGCTGCAGTCCCGGCGCAAAGGCAAGCACCAGAAAAGGCAGCGCCAATCCAAGTCCGAGGGCGAGAAAAACGAAAAGCCCGACGGCAAACGGTTGCAGCATGGCAAAACCGATCGAGGCACCCATGAACGGTGCCGTGCAGGGTGTCGCCACAACCGTCGCCAGCACCCCGGCAAAAAACGATCCGGACAGCCCCCCGCGCTGCAGAAGCCCGCTGCCTCCGACCCGCGTTAGCGATGTGCCGATGGTCAGAATGCCGGAGAGGCTCAGTCCAAGGACGAACAGGATGAACGCCAGAATCGCGACCGTCAGCGGCGACTGCAACTGAAAGCCCCAGCCGATTTCGGCGCCGCCGGCCCGCAGCCCCTGCAACAGTCCCGCGAGCGCCGCGAAGCTCGCAAGCACGCCAGCCGCATAGGCTATGCCGTGCAGCCGCACCCGGCGCGGCGTCTCTCGCTTGTGCTCCGTCAGATGCAGAATCTTGATCGACAGCACCGGGAATACACAAGGCATGAAGTTGAGAATAACGCCTGCGACCAGCGCGGAAATCATGGCGTAGAGAAGCGTCATCCCGCCCTCTCCCACGGTCGGCGGTGCCGGAGCCGCCTCGATCGCGAAAGCGTGCGACGCAGTCTTGCCGCCGATATCCTCCTCCAGCACCAGCACGCCTTCGATGCGTGGAGGAAGCGACTTCGCGATCTGGCTGCGTTCGATGGCGAGCTTCGCGGCAGAACCGTCCGTGCGCAGGATCTGGCGTGCGACGTTGTCGATCAGCGTGTTGTCGTACGGAAAGAACGTCGCCGAGCGGATGGTATCCCCGCGCAAACCGTCCGTGCGCAGGGACAGCGTGATTGCCTTGCTGTCGGAACTGAACGTCGCATTCCACGGCGACGGCTGCGGCAGCTTGCTGCGTGCCGCATCGAACGCCGCATTGCGCTGCGGGACGGCCTTCTCCGAAACAGGAAGCGAAAGCGCGACCGACGCTTCGCCGGGAATGCAGATCTTCTCGCACACGACAAAGGCGACTTCGGCGGCGAGATCGACGGCCGCACCGGGTCGGAGATCTCGCGGCGGAGTGACGCGCGCCAGCAGCATCGTTTCGCCGTCATAGCCGAAGCTCGCGACCGGGCCCACCCGGATCAGCGACGGCGCCGGCCACTGCAACTCGCCTGCCGCGAAACCTTTCGGCAGTTTCCACGTCACCTGTGTCGGTTCGCCGGAATCACCGGGATTGCGCCAGTAGGTGTGCCAGTGCTCTTTCATCGACAGCTTGATGCCGACGGTGAAGGGCTCGCCCGGCACTATCGCGGACGGTTCGGCCAGCAGTTCGACCTTTACCAGGTCGGATACGTCCTGTGCCCTCACGGAGCCAGGTGCGGCCAGGCACAGGAGCGCAAACAAGATGCAGCCAAGGTAGCGCGAGACCATGATCTCCGATCCGCCAGGAGGTCGAGCAGTCAATCCTTGTACCACTCGTGTGTTGCAGAACCCCGCGACGCTGCAAACGACGGCATCAAAAGCCCGTGAGACGGACGAGGACGGATAGCCCCCTTCGCGACTCAGCTTCGCCTGATGTCGCCCACCACCCTGAGGTCG
>JAHCKB010000212.1 GCA_026125985.1 Bradyrhizobium sp. | reverse complement strand
GGGCGCTTACGCGGGTGGGGGTGAATGGATCGGTCGGGTTCCTCCGGGGACGACGGCGGTATCGGTTTCACCCGTAACCCAAACAGGGCGATTTGATTTTCATCTGGATTCGGTCGAACGCGTCTCGCGCCTCGAACTGCTCTGGCGCGGCTTGCGGCAGGCCTGGAAATGGACAGCGTGGTCGGTCATCGCGCGTCTCATCAATTCGCGCCGCGAGGCACGCCAGGCTTTGCGGTTCGCCGGCACGGCGACGCCGCTGTCCGATTATCATCTTTGGATGCAGCGGCGGTCGCGAGATCTTGATCCGACGGGACTTGATGCGCCGCGGTTCGACTGGTCGACGGGGCCAATGATCCGCTTGCTGCTGGTCGTTGACGAGGTTGACGAAGAAGATATTTGCGCGATCGTCTTGTCGCTCCAGCGGCAGACCTACAGGCGCTGGTCGCTCTATTTTGTCGGGGCGCAGCGCGAAGCCATTCGCACCCTCTGTCAGGATTTTGCGCGGAAAGAGCCACGTTGCCGTCTAATCCCAGACATGCTGCCCGTCGCTCGTGACATCGCTCCCGGCGACTGGATTTCTATCCTGCCGCGCCGTTCGCGGATTCTTCGCCATTCGCTCGTTTGCGTCGCCGAACACGCGACACGTTACCCCGACGCCCACCTTATTTATGGTGATGAAGACGCGATCGATAGGAATGGCAGGTTGCATTCTCCGGTCCTGAAGCCGGACTGGAGTTTTCTGTTCGAACAGACGGTCGGATATCTGGGCGACGCGGTTTTTCTGAAAGCACCGGAAGGGGGCGCGCACCGGCTCGTGTCCGCGCTATGGCAGGATGCGCGTGGTGAAAGCCGGCGGGTCGCCATGGCGTTGCCGCCTGGCGCGGTGTCGCATTTGAGGCGTCCCTTGCTTCGCCATCTCTCGCTGGCTGCCGAGCCGATGGCGGCGTCCTCATTGGAGCCACTGGCTGATCCGCGCCCCTGGCCAAGCGTGCTGATCGTCGTGCCGACGCGCGATCGCTGCTCGCTGCTCAGCCGGTGCGTGGACGGTCTGCGTGAGACAACCGATTATCCGGATTTCCACTGTGTCATCGTCGATAACGATTCCCGGGAGCCTGACGCCCTGGCATTGTTGGAGTCGTTGCGAGCGGATGCGCGTTTCACGGTGCTTCGCCGGCCCGGGCCGTTCAATTTCTCGGCGCTGTCCAACGACGGTGCGAAATCCCATCCATCGGATGTGATCGTCTTTCTCAATAATGATGCGGAGATGCTGTCGGCCGGTTGGCTGCGGGCGCTGGTGGCGCCTGCGGTGCGGCCGCAGACCGGCATCGTTGGGGCTTTGCTGGAGTTTCCCAACAGCAAGATCCAGCACGCCGGCGTCGTGCTCGGTCTCGGCGGCGACGCGGGGCACATCTATCACAGCGAGCCTGTCGCGACGCGGGGATATCTGCACCAATTGACCGGCCAGCGCGAGGTCGGCTCCGTGACCGCGGCATGCATCGCTATCGAACGACGCAAGTTTGAAGCGGTCGGCGGATTCGACGCGGTCAATCTGCCGGTCGAACTCAACGATATCGACCTGTGTCTGCGGTTATCGGAGCTTGGCTTCGTCCATGTGCTGACGCCGCATGCTCGGCTGATCCACCATGAATCGGCGAGCCGGGGTTTCAAGACCAACGGCTATACGGTCTATGCGCGCGAGAGGGCCTATTTCGACGCGCGCTGGGCGCAGGTCATTCGCGACGATCCGTATTTCCATCCGGCGCTGTCGCTTTATTTCCTGCGGCCCGCGCTCGGATAGGCAAACTAGCTCGAGGAGGGTGGCGTCGGGTCCTCTGCCGAGAGCCGGGCGATGTCCCGCACCATCAGGATTGTGAAGGTGGTCAGCATGGAGATCGACCACAAGAGCGACAGCAGGTTGGTATAGGTGACGATCCATCCCCCCAGCGCGAAAGGCGTTGGCGGGAAAAAGATAATGACGGCATTCAGGATGATGAAGGCGACCCGCAACTCGGTCGGTCCGAACCCGGCGTAGGTGACCTGATAGGTCGAGAATGCGCGGGCGCGCAGCAGCGTCAGGATCGATATGGCGAAGAATGAGGCCAGGGCGAGATAGCAGAGGTCCGGCCGGATCCAACCCGAGAGCGCGAAGCCGACGGCGGTCAGGATCTGCTGCGCCACGTCCACAGCATTGTCGAGATAGAAGCCGTAACGATGGCGCTCGATCCGCCGGTGGCGGGCCAGCGACCCGTCAAGCGAATCTCCGAACCAGTTGACGATCAGGCCCAAGCTCGCAAGCCACAGAAAATGTGGTTCGTAGGCACTCAGCGCGTAGCCAAAGAATACCATCACCGCGCCGAGAAGGCCGATCGCGGTAAGCATGTCCGGCGTCATCCAAGGCGGGATACGCGGCGCCAGCCACGCTAAGGTGGCTGGCTCGAGCGGGCCAAACACACCGACATTGTGGCGTTCAAGGAGTTGTTCTTCAGAGGGCATTAGGAGGGCAATCAGTTGCAATATTCCAAGGCGAAAACCTCCCTATGTACAGCAGGATTCCGGAAAAAGTGCCATCCGCTTTTTTATTTTACGGTCCGCCTCGATAATCCAATCCCGTCCGCTGCGGGTCGCTGATGCTAAGGAAGCGTGGTTATCCGTCCTCCAATGTCCAAGGGCTTCGTTTCTAAAGCTTTTTCGCGTGAGGGAGAGTACTCCAACGGAGCCGCTTAGGGCTGCTAAATAGCGGCCGGATTTGCGGGCAACTAGCACCGTGTTCCATGCGAACTCTACCAAGACAGGGATCATAGTTGGCCGTTGCCTTCGAAATAAAAAGCCCGCCGAGATGGCGGGCTTTGGGGTTAACGCTGATGTCCCAAACCAAGTCGCAGGGAGAGAGCTCTCTGTCGCAGCGATCCTTCGGTACGCTTCATCGCTTTTGCAATCATATGTACGGGGGTTTTAGCTTTCGAATGTTTCTTTAATTCTGTGATATCAGCCTTGCTCCATGCCTTCCACTTTGCACGTTTCGTTTTAGTCTTTTTCTTCGCCATATTTTTCTCCGTTCAAAGAAAATGGCAGTATCGATCGACTATGACGATTTTGTTAAGTTAGGGAAGAAAGTGAGTGGAACTATTGCGTTGCTCGTATTTGGGAAAGTTTTTTACGGAGTGATTTGATCTCATTGAATTGTTTGGTGATATCACGCAGAACAGCCACGAGAAGGGCGATTTTCCCATCTAGGTAAACGGGTGTGATGGTGAAAGCGACTGAAATCCGCTCGCCGTCTTTGCGGATCGCTGGGACGGACAGGAGGTCGTCGCCCGCATAGCGGCTCCGTCCCGTTTGCATCACCTTGTGCCAGCCGTCCCAGTGCGCCTTTCGCAGACGTTCGGGAATGATCAGATCGAGTGATTGTCCGGTTGCTTCCGTGGCCGAGTAGCCAAAGATGCGCTCCGCTGCGGGATTCCAGAATTTGATCACTCCCTCCGGATCGCTGGCAACGATGGCGTCGGCCTTGCTTACAAGTAGTGCATTGGCGATCGAAAAATTGAGATCCATGGCGTGATCCGGGAGAGGGCTTGGGATGCCCTGCTTGTATCGGAAGATGCCATCTTCAGCCGTGCGGCAAAATCCGACAAAAGACTGTAATAAGGCTGTTTTCGAGGCATTGTGGGACGGAAATCCTGGTTTCGAGGGGGTTGCCCCGGTGATAGGTGCAGCGTAACCAGTCGCCGGATCCATATGGTATTTTTCAGCTCATGAACTGGCGTCAACGCAATATCCGTCTGGCCGAACTGGAGGCGCAGGCGATTGAAATCATCCGTGAAGCGCAGGCCGAGTTCACCAATCCGGTGATGCTATATTCCATCGGCAAGGATTCCAGCGTGATGCTGCATCTGGCACTAAAGGCTTTCGCGCCATCGAAGCTGCCGTTCCCGTTGCTGCATGTCGACACTACCTGGAAATTCCGCGAAATGATCGCGTTTCGCAACGAGACGGCGAAGCGCCTTGGTGTCGATCTGCAGGTCTATACAAACGAGGATGGCCTCACGCGCGGCGTTTCGCCGGTGACCTCCGGCGCGTCGATCCACACCCAGGTAATGAAGACTGAGGCGCTGCGTCAGGCGCTCGACAAGGGCCGATTCGACGCGGCGTTCGGTGGCGCGCGCCGTGACGAGGAAAAGAGCCGTGCCAAGGAACGTATTTTCTCGCACAGAACTCAGACCCACGGTTGGGATCCGCGCTCGCAGCGGCCGGAATTGTGGCGTGTGTTCAATACGCGTCTCAAGGCCGGGGAATCGATGCGGGTTTTTCCACTTTCGAACTGGACCGAACTTGACGTCTGGGACTACGTGGCGGCCGAGGCTATCCCGGTAGTACCGCTCTATTTCGCGAAGCTCCGTCCAGTGGTGGAGCGCAACGGCGCGTTGATCATGGTCGATGATGACCGGCTGCCATTACTGGCGGGCGAACGACCGCGCGAGATGATGGTGCGCTTCCGCACGCTCGGCTGCTATCCACTGACCGGCGCGATCCGCTCTGAGGCCAATACGCTCGAAGCGATCCTCCATGAAATGCGACAATCGTGCACGTCGGAACGGCAGGGCCGATTGATCGACCACGACGAGAGCGGTTCGATGGAGAAGAAAAAACGTGAGGGTTATTTCTAATGGATCAACCTTCTTCTTCCCATTCTTCGTCTTCTGAAAACTCGCTGCTGGCGACGCGGCGGGCGCTTCGCTTCCTCACCTGCGGCTCCGTCGATGACGGAAAATCGACGTTAATCGGTCGAATGCTCTATGAACAAGGTTTGATCTTCGACGATCATATGACGGCGCTGCAAAGCGATTCCCGCAAGCACGGCACGACCGGCGAGGAGATCGATTTCGCGCTGCTGCTCGATGGCCTCGAGGCCGAGCGCGAGCAGGGCATAACCATCGACGTCGCCTATCGTTATTTTGCGACGCCACGTCGTCATTTTATCGTCGCCGATGCGCCGGGCCATGAGCAGTATACGCGCAACATGGCGACCGGGGCGTCGAACAGCGATCTCGCGGTGATCCTGGTCGATGCATCGAAAGGGTTGATGCCGCAGACGCGGCGGCACGCGATTATCGCGAGCTTGCTCGGCATTCGTTATATCGTGCTGGCTGTCAACAAAATCGATCTGGTCGATTTCCGTCAGGATGTTTTCGATCGGATCGTTGCGGAGTTCACTGCCTTTGCTGCGACACTCGCATTCAAGGATATCAGGCCGATTCCCTTGGCAGCGCGCTTCGGCGACAACGTGTTGTCGTCCAGTTCTCGGACGCCTTGGTACGATGGGCCGTCGCTGATAGCGTATCTGGAGGCGGTCGAGATAGACGAGGATGGTGTTGCACAGTCATTCCGGATGCCCGTGCAATGGGTGAACCGGCCGAATGCCGGTTATCGCGGATTTGCCGGAACGGTCGCCGCCGGTGCGATCACGCCGGGCGATGCTGTTGTTGTTCTGCCATCGGGGCAGACGAGCCAGATTAAGAAAGTGCTGGGTCCGCAGGGTGCCGTCGATCACGCCGGGGCGGGAACGGCGGTGACCGTGACGCTGACGAGCGAAATCGATATCGCGCGTGGCGACATGCTGGTCGCGCCGGATCGTCGTCCGCAGGTTGCCGACCAGTTCGCCGCGCATCTCGTCTGGATGTCGTCGGATCGGTTGCTGCCCGGCCGCTCCTATCTGATGAAGATCAATCATGTGACGCTGACGGCGAGCGTGACCGAACTGAAACACCGCATCGACGTCGAAAACCTCGACAAGCTCGCCGCCAAGACCCTGGCGATGAACGAGATCGGCGTTGCCAATCTTTCGCTGGCGCGATCAGTCCCGTTTGATGCCTATGCCGATAATCGGACGACCGGCGCTTTCATCCTGATCGACCGCTACAGCAACGAGACCGTGGCCGCGGGCATGATCGATTTCGCGCTGCGCCGCGCGACGAATATCCACTATCAGCCGATCACGGTGACGAAGGCGGAACGCACCCAGCTCATGACGCACAAGCCGATGGTGCTGTGGTTCACCGGGCTGTCCGGCGCTGGCAAATCGACGGTCGCCAATCTCGTGGAAGCGAGCCTACATGCGCGCGGGGTACACACGACGCTTCTGGACGGCGACAATATCCGCCACGGCCTCAACAAGGACCTCGGCTTCACTGCCGGCGAGCGCGTTGAGAACATCCGCCGCATCGGTGAGGTGGCCAAGCTGATGACCGAGGCGGGGCTAGTTGTCCTGTGCTCTTTCATCTCGCCGTTCCGCGCCGAGCGGCGGATGGTGCGCGAACTGCTGCCAGATGGCGAGTTCATCGAGATTTTCGTCGATGCCCACCTCGATGCCTGCATCGCCCGCGACCCGAAGGGGCTGTATCGTCGGGCGCTGGCCGGCGAGATCAAGAATTTCACGGGGGTCGACCAACCGTATGAGCAGCCGGAGAGGGCCGAATTGACTCTCGACACCGCACAGAACAGCGCGGCAACGCTTGCCGACCAAGTGGTGGCCGAGCTCATTCGGAGACGCGTCTTCTGACGTAGCTAGCGCCGGTTGTAGACATCGTCGAGGCGGACGATGTCGTCCTCGCCGAGATAGCTGCCGGTTTGTACCTCGATCAGCTCGAGCGGAATCCGGCCGCGGTTGGCGAGGCGATGCACGGTGCCGATCGGGATGAACACCGACTCGTTCTCGTGGACTGAGGTGACCTCCGCGCCCATGGTCACCTCGGCGGTGCCACGCACCACCACCCAGTGCTCGGCGCGGTGGTGATGCTTCTGCAATGACAAAAGCCCGCCTGGCGTGACGACGATGCGCTTCACCTGGAAGCGTTCGCCCATGTCGATCGACTCGTAATAGCCCCACGGCCGGTGCACGCGGCGATGCCTGGTCGCCTCCGGGCGCTGCGCCGCCTTGAGCATGCTGACGAGGTTCTTCACGTCCTGCGCGCGGGCGCGCGGCGTCACCAGCACCGCGTCGGTGGTCGCGACCACCACCATGTCCTCGACGCCGACCACCGTCGCAAGCCGTCCGTCGGTATGGATCACGCAGTTGCGCGCGTCGATCGCCACCGTCTCGCCATAGGTGGCGTTGCCGGCGGCGTCGCGCGGCGCGATGTCGAGGATCGCATCCCAGCTGCCGATGTCGGACCAGCGGAAGCGGCCTTCCACCACGGCGGCGCGATCTGTCTTTTCCATCACCGCATAGTCGATGGAGATTTGTGGCGCACGGGCGAAAGCTTGTGGGTCGAGCCGCAAGAAGCCGAGATCGTCGGTCGCGCCGGCGACCGCTTCCTCGATGGCGACCGACATCTCGCCGGAATGGCGCGAGATTTCGCCGAGCAGCACATCGGCGCGGAACAGGAAATTGCCGGAATTCCACAGATAGCCTTCGGTCACGTAGCGCGCGGCGGTGGTCGCGTCCGGCTTCTCGACGAAGGCGGTGACGCGCGAGACGCCCTGCGGGCCGAGCGCCTCGCCGCGGCGGATATAGCCGTAGCTGGTCTTCGGCTCGCTCGGCCGGATGCCGAAGGTGACGATGAAGCCTTCCTCCGCCGCCTCGCGCCCAGCCCGACACGCGGCGTGGAAATCCTCCACGTCGAGGATCACATGGTCGGCGGCGAGCGCCAGCACCACGGCGTCGGGGTCGCGCTGGCGCGCGACGGTGGTGGCGGCGGCGATGGCGGGACCGGAATCGCGGCGCAGCGGCTCGACCACCACGGTGACGTCGATGCCGATCTCCTCCGCCTGACGCCGCGCGAAGAAATGGAAGTCCGGCCCGGTGATGACGATCGGCGGCGGGAATAGGGTCCGGTCCGCGACCCGCTCCAGCGTCTGCTGGTAGGTGGACCGGTCGCCAACCAGCGGCAGGAACTGCTTGGGCAGAGCGTCGCGCGACACCGGCCAGAGCCGTGTTCCCGCGCCGCCGGCCAGAAGGACTGGAATAATGCGTGAGGCCATGATCGCCGGAAATTGCCGGAAGGGCTGCGGCAAGTCACGAAAAATTGGCTGGAACTGAGATTTAATGGTGCGCGCCGATTAAGATCTTATCTTCAACCCTCTATCGGGCGAGCTGGTCGATTGGGAACTGACAGTCGACGCAATGGCGTGAATTTTAAGTCAGGCAAGATTATCTTTCGAACTCGGCCGGGTTGCTTGTGAAATACATGCTATGACTGCTAGAATTGGCAAAACAGGCTTCAGAAGACGAATTGTGCGATAATAGGGTAGAATACAAAGTGAGTTTGCTTATAGCTTTGCGATGGGTCGCAACTTTCAAGACTTTGTTTGAATT
>JAHCKB010000211.1 GCA_026125985.1 Bradyrhizobium sp. | reverse complement strand
TCGGTCCGAGAAAGAACGCGCCGTGCAGGATCACGCCGTTGACCGCACGCTTCAGGATGCCCGCTTCGATCAGGCCCAGAAACGCCTGGAACACCATTTCGCTGACGCCGTAGAGCCCCTTGTCGAACGTGCCGGTCTCCCGCGGCGGAGCGGCCGGCGCAAGCCGCGCCATCACTTGCGAAAATTGCGCGTTGTTGCGGTGGCGGACGATCAGCCCCCGCGCCAGCGCGTCGGCAACCTGCCCGATGCCGATCTGAAGCGTGCCGCCGTCGCGCACCATCCCGGCCGCATGCAAGCCGATCGCGTATTTGGTGTCGCTGACCGGCTCGGCCGGCGGCGCAAACAGGGGAAAATCAGTTTCGCCGGAGTCGAGCACCGCGCTGAACTCCTGCGCAGGCAGATCGCCCGGTCCCGGCATGAACGGCAGTTCGGAATTGACCTGCCCGACCAGCCGGAACGCAGCGCGTCCCTCATGGCGCGCGCGCAGGATGTCGAGAGTGATGTCGGTATTGCAGCTCAGGCTGTAGCGGGTTTCGCCGTCGATCACGCGCCTGGCCACGAGCTGCAGCACGACATTGAGCCCGCGCTCCAGCAGGTAGGAGGCGGCATGGGTGTAGTTCGCCGAAATGTAATGCTGCTGGGCGAACGGTACGTGCAGCCACCTGCCGGCCAGAAAGAAGAATTCCAGTACCTCGACATTGGGTGGCAACCGGCCTGCGCGAAGCGGTGCGACATAGGCGAGCTCCGGATAGCCGCCGAACAGCCGCTCGACCACCGGGATACCGAAACGCGATTCCAGCAGGCCCGACGGCCGGGGCTTTTCCAGGGTAAGCGCCGAGAACAGCGTCAAGGTGATGGAAGGGTCGGCGGCCGCCCGCGCATACAGCGCGTTGACGATGTGGTTGGCCTTGCCGAGGCCGAGCGGCAGGCCCACCACCAGCCTCTTGCCGACATCGCGAATGATCTCGTCGACGATGGCCTCGGGGGCCGAAAACAGCTTTGGCATTAGGGGCGCCCAAGGAGGATTAAAGCGAGGATTGACGGAGCGGCTCACGGAATCGTGTGATCCGATAATGGCTATAGCCGATTGTAGCCGGGTTTCGCCTGTGACGAACCGGCAACAGCCACGCCAGCGATTTGATGTTGAAGATGTCGCGCGGCCCTTTGTCAGTGGCAGCACTTCCCCGTAAACAGGTAGACGTGACGGCGCCGTCGGCGGGGGCGGACGGTGTTGTGGGGTTGGGTTTTGCGGGATCAGATGGCAGGGCGTGACGCACGCGCGGGTCACGACACAGCAAGGCGTGTGCTTCGGTGGGGCATCTGCCTTGGCGTGATTGTCTGCGTCGGTCTTGCCGCGCCCGCGGCGGCCGAGAGTTTGCCCGAGGCCATGGCCCGCGCCTACCAGACCAATCCGCAGATCAATGCCGAACGCGCGCGCCAGCGTGCCACGGACGAAAATGTTCCACAGGCGCTCGCGGGTTACCGGCCGCAGATCATCGCAAGTCTGAGCGCCGGCCTGCAGCAGGTTCGCAATCTCCTGCCTGACAACACGGTTCAATCCGCCACGCTAAAGCCCTGGCAGATCGGCGTTACCGTCACGCAGGTGCTGTTCAACGGCTTCAAGACCGCCAACAGCGTGCGGGTGGCCGAATTGCAGGTCAGCTCCGGCCGCGAGGCGTTGCGCAATGTCGGCCAGGGCGTGCTGCTCGACGCCGTCACCGCCTATACGAATGTGCTCGCCAACCAGTCCCTGGTCGAAGCCCAGCGCGCCAACGTCGCTTTCCTGCGCGAGACCCAGAGCATCACCCAGAAGCGCCTCAATGCCGGCGACGTCACCCCCACCGACACGGCCCAGGCGGAGGCCCGCCTCAACCGCGGGCTCTCGGACCTGAACGCCGCGCAGGTCGCGCTTGCGATCAGCCAGGCCACCTATGCGCAGGTCATCGGCAACCCGCCCGCGCAACTGCAGCCGGCGCAGACCGTCGACCGCTTCGGCCCGCGTAATCG
Source organism: Bradyrhizobium sp. (assembly GCA_026125985.1). Taxonomy (GTDB): domain Bacteria; phylum Pseudomonadota; class Alphaproteobacteria; order Rhizobiales; family Xanthobacteraceae; genus Bradyrhizobium. The sequence continues at coordinate 6,338 of JAHCKB010000211.1, read as the reverse complement.
CGAGGATGCGACGCAGCTTGCCTTCAACCAGCACCCGGCGGTGATGGCCGCGGGCTTCGACGTCGATGTCGCCAGCACCCAGATCCGCGTGGCCGAAAGCAGCCTGTTCCCGACCATCACCTTGCAGGGCAGCGCCAGCAAGGGCCGCGACAACGATCCCACGCTCGGCACCCGAGGCACCGACCAGGCCTCCGTGATCGGTCAGTTGAACCAGCCGATCTACGACGGCGGCACCGCAGCGTCCCAGACCCGGCAGGCCAAGGAGCTCGCCGCGCAGAGCCGGATGGTGCTGGAGCAGGTCCGCAATCAGGCACGCACCGCCGCGGTCAGTGCCTGGGTCGCCAATGAAGGCGCCAAGATCGCCGTCTCTGCCGCCGAATCCGAGGTACGTGCCGCGACCGTGGCGCTGGCCGGCGTGCAGAAGGAAGCCTCCGGCGGCCAGCGCACCACCGTGGATGTCCTGAATTCGCAGCAGGATCTGATCCAGGCCAAGGCGCGGCTGATCGGCGCGCAGCGCGATCGCGTCATCGCCTCCTACACCCTGCTCAGCGCCATCGGCCGGCTCGACGTCAAGACGCTCAATCTGAATACGCCGGACTACCTGCCCGAGGTACACTACCACCAGGTGCGCGACGCCTGGCACGGGCTGCGCACGCCCTCGGGGCAGTAATTTGTCAACTGCGCCATGATCCCGTGCTTGCGGATTTCCATCCCCGATCGCGCGGCTTTCGCTACAAGCGATTTGATCGATCGCGATTCGATTTTTGCGAGGCCGCTGTGATTTCGAGGCTGCTGCGCTGGTTCGTCAAAACACTGCTGGTCCTGCTTGTGCTGGTCGCTGCTGGGCTGGCCGGCTTCCGCATCGCCGCCGCTTTCCGGGAAACCGCGGCGCGCGAGGAGCTGGCACCATCCGCCGGTAGGTCGGTCCAGACCTCATCGGGCGCCGTGTTCATTCAGGAAAAAGGCCCGCCCGACGGAGTACCTGTCGTGTTGTTTCATGGAACCGCGGCGTGGAGCGAATTGTGGTGGCGCACCTCGGATGCGCTGGCTGCCGCCGGCTTCCGCGTCGTCGCACTCGACCTGCCGCCGTTCGGTTTCTCGGACCGGCCGGGTACGTACACCCGCGCCGATCAGGCTGCGCGCTTCAACGAGGTGCTGGGCAGGCTGGAGACCCCGCCTGTCATCGTGGTCGGTCATTCCTTCGGCGCGGGTGCCGCAACGGAACTCGTCATGCGCTATCCCGATCGGGCCCGCGCGCTGGTGCTGGTCGATGCCGCGCTGGGCTTGACCGTGCCGCCATCCGATCCCCCCGCGATCGTGAAGCCGAAATGGATCCGCGAGGTGCTGGTGTCGCTCACGATCACCAATCCGCTGGCGACGAAATTCCTTCTGCAGTCGCTGATCGCGAAAAAGGAACGCGCGCTTCCCGAATATGTCGAGATCCTGCAGCGGCCGACCCGCCGTACCGGCTCGACGCCCGATATCGCGGACTGGGTGTATTACTTCCTCGGCGCCGACCGAAATGCACTGAGCGCCGACCGCGCCGCATATGCCCGGATGACGAAGCCCGCCGCCATCCTCTGGGGCGACAAGGACAGCGTGACGCCGCTCGACCAGGCAAATGATCTCAAGAATCTGCTGCCGCAGGCAATGCTGACGGTTCTGCCCGGCCTCGGCCATATTCCACAGATCGAGGACCCCGCCGCTTTCAACGATGCCCTGCTCAAGGCGCTGCGAAAGCTTTAGAATTCAAGCAGATTCGATGAGGCGAAAGACATGGACATCATCCGACTGTGCGCCTGGGGCTATGCCACCCTGCTCGGCTTCGTGATCCTGACCGGCTACATTCCTTTCTTCATCGACCAGAACGACCTGATCTTCGGCCTGTTCCGCCGCACCTGGTATGCCGACGGCCTGCATCTGGTCTCCGCATTATGGGCAGCAATCGCCGCCCTCACCTCGCGCCGCGCATCCGAACTGTTCTTCCAGCTCTTCGGCGTCTTCTACTTTGCCGACGGCGTGCTCGGACTTCTCACCGGCAGCGGCTATCTCGATGCCGGCATTCTCATCAACGGCGTGCTCAATCTGCCGCTGTCGACGCGCGTCTTCGCCAATGCCCCGCATCTGGTGCTGGGCGGCGTCGCCATCCTGATCGGCTATCTGCTGGCGCCGCGAACGCGCGCGGCCGCCCATGCTTAGGCGCCTGCGCCGCTTCCTGGGTGCGCTCGTCATTCTGATCGCGCTCGCCGTCATCCTGCCGCTCGCCTATATCGAGGGAAGCTGCAGTCCGTTCACGAATGCGACGCCGGCGGCCGCCTCCTCGCATGCGATTCCGGCCATCGACGACAAGGGCTATCGCCGCAAGCTCGACAATACCTTCTTCACTTTCCCGGAGTGGTACATCGTCTATTCCTTTGAGGATTTCGGCCGCTTCCTCGACCGGTCGAGCGAAAGCCACTTCAACTATCTCCGCCACATCGCGGGCTTCTGGCGCAGCTTCTGCACCATCAACCGCGCGGTACCGGCAACCGAATCCCGCACCGAGGTGAAGACGATGATCTACATCATCGGCATCAGCTACTCCCTCGAATACGCGATCAAGGGAGCTTACGAAAACACCATCGGCCGTCTGTTCGAATGGATCAGGGGCGAAACGCGCACGCCGCAGGACGACTACGCGCGCAAGGTGCTGCAGGACTATGCGGCCTTTCTCTATACCATCCCCTGGTACAAATACCCGTTCCGCGAAAAGCTTGATGGGCTGTTTGCAATCTCGACACCAACGCCGAGCCGGGCGCGCACCTGGGAGCGCGACGTTGCGCTGGGCACCGAATATTTCATCAAGATCGGCTACGCCTGGCTGATCCAGAAGGGACTGGACGCTGCCAGCGACGACGAGCCGCGTGACATCATGTTCGTCACGGCTCCCCTGCCGCCGGATCTGCTGGCCGCAGAGCCACGCATCAAGCCGATCCGTGCGCTCTCGCCGCAATGGCAGCTCGTGCAGGTGCCGCGCTACAAGGATTTCACCGAGATCGTGCTGGCCCTGCTCGATCGCGGCATTGCCATCACCGAGATCGCCGGCAACCGCGAGATCATGGTCACCGTGATCGCGCCGAAGGCCGCGGCACTCGACGTCAAGGACTGCAGCGAGCTATTCTTGCTCGATCTCGACGCGCGGCCAGGCTTCCGCCGCGCCGGCCTGAAGGTCAGGATCGATCGCCTCGTCGACATCAATCGTGAACTGAAGGCCCGGGGTGCGCAGATTGAGCACTTCTACGACTACTAGGAGATGGCTGCATCTTGCGATGCGGATCGCAGGCGGCGCGGCGCTGATGATTTGTGGCTGGCTCGCGCTGCTGATCGCCCTCACCTTCGCCAGCCCGCAACGAACGATTGCCGTGATCGGCCCGCAGACTCGCGCCATCGCCGCCGTCGTCCAGGCGAACGGCCGTATTCTCATGTCCTATGATTACATCACCATCGCCCGCTCGGAAGAAGCCGGCTTCGTCGGCCGACTCTACGCCGCCGGCGCGTGGCTGGTACTGGATGCCGATCAGGCCGGCGGCTGCACCGGACTGCCGCCGAAGCGGACTGGGGTGAGGTCGTAAGTCTTCATCTTCACGCTTGCCGCAAGTCGACATAAGCGTCTAGGCTTACAACCTCCGGCAGACGGACATTTACCGTGGGTGCAAGGGAAAGCACCGCCAGTCTCTGCAGGAAAAGCTCCCTAGCCGTCGGCTTGATCTCTGCAGCCCGATCAACGCTCGCGTGTTGCGGGCTAACAAGGTGGTGAAGTGATTCATCCTCGCTACTGGATACGACACTTGATGGCGCGTCGCGCGCTGCGCGACTATCCACTTTACGACGTCCCTCATAAACGGCTGGAACGGGATATGATCGAGGCCCATGCTGAGGAGAATTTCGAGTATTTCATGGAAGTCCGGCAAAGCCGGTTGGCGCACTTCGTAGATTGGATGAAAGAGCATTTTTCCGTGAGGGTGACCCTCGATGGAGACGGATTAGTGGCCGTCAGCAATTGGGCCGACGAATACGGAGGCGGACTTCTGCAATCCGATTATCAGGCCGTCGATCTGAGTGTATGGGCAAAGTACGCCCCAGCATGGCGCGATGAATATGCCGGTTTCAATGTGATGGTTGATCTCGGGATATTCCAAGGTGAATACCTGATCGCGAAGCGGCCACAACTTGTATGGGAAATGTATGGCGGGCGGGATATCGAACCCTCTACCTTTGACAGTGAGCATTTCCGTAAGCCATGCCTCGGAGGATTCTCTCGCTACTGGAACGGTTTTCCTCTCCGGGCGGGCGTTGGTGCCATAATAAACGGTCGTGGCCTCGCAACGATCGGCGATCACATGGCGCGCCCAAGATCGCTAGTTACTGACGCGCAGTCCAACCTCTATCTGTCAAACATACCTGAAGGCATCGATCCCGTCATGACAATTGGAGATTATCGCAACGAGCCACTTTAGCGCGATAATTCGCCTGAAATTTGGGGGCGTTATTGATTGAGGCATTCGCTGGATGACAGAAGAGGATAGTTCGAGCGAAACTCTATGGGAAAGAGGCGCTGCCTGGATTGGGTTCTACGGTGCCAGCGGTCCGCTGGCGACGCTTTCCGGAGATCGAGATATGTTGTGCATCTCCTTTGGCGGCCAGAACCATCCCTTCACCAAAGACAGAATAGTCGCACTTAGGATGTTTCGTTCCCTGCTTTCCGGAAGCCTTTATATAGAGCATGCGGTGCCGATCTATCCGAGCCATGTAAAGTTTGCATTCACATTTGGCCCAGGAAGTCCACGCTTCCAACGAATAAAGAAGCAGCTGGAGACGCTTGGGTATGCCGTATCCGAACAGCCCACGATGCTCGCGCGTATTGGTGACCGCGTGAAATGTCTCTGCAGATGAGGGCCGGTATTGACGAGTATGGCGGTGACGATGCGTGGCTGGTACTGGATGCCGATCAGGCCGGCGGCTGCACCGGCCTGCCGCCGAAGCGGACCGGGGTGAGGTCGTGAGCGCTTGACTTACGGCTTGCGGACGGGAGCACGCCGTCTCGTTCGAAAAATCGTAATACCGGCTTGACATTTCCGTAAATCGTAACTATCCTGCGATCACCCCGTGCCGATCGAGGGACGTATCGCGATCGTCACGACACGTTGGCGCGGGCGGCGATGGACGCGGTTCGGCGTCAGGCGGTTTCTCGCCAGACGAAACGCCGGCCGCGTACGGCAAAATCGTGTGGTTCTGGCGCCGCGACCCTGGCGCTACGTTGGTGGCAAGTTTGCCGCCGGCAACGGGGGCAAAAGAGGCCGTTCCCCGGGAAGAGCGCGACATAAGCCGTAAAACCATTGCGCGGGGAAAGCCGGGATGTCCTGGCTGTACCTGTGGTTCAACCCGTGTGCATTTTTGTAGCAAGCCTATCGCACACGGGACTACGGGCGCAGTCGGCGCCCGGCTTTCCCTGCGCCCTCCTCCCGGAGGGACAACGAACCGGCAAAGCTCAGGCGAAAATCGCGCCGTGAGAACGAGAGCGCATGTCTTTCCCGTCATTGCGAGCGCAAGCGAAGCAATCCAGCCCTCCACCCGGGATCGATGGATTGCTTCCGCCTTCGCTCTCCGAGCTTCGGCGGACTCCCAACCCGGCGTAGCTTACGCAGTAAGCGTAGACGGGTCGTCGCTTCGCTCCTCGCAATGACGTTACAAAAGGCGCAATCACGCCCCGTACTTCTGATGGAACGTGCTCGTGAACAGCCCGTCCGGATCATACTTGCGCTTGGCGGCAAAGAACTCATCGATCTGCGGGTAGGAGCGCTTCAACTGCTCACGCGAATAATAGAGCTGGTAGGGCAGGAAGAAGCGACCCTTGTGCGCCAGCGTGAGGTCGATCAACTGCTCCGTCGTCTTCCTCATCTGCCGGTTGCCCTCATCATCCGTCGCCTGGTTGATGTAGAGCACCAGCGAGAACGCCGGCTCCGGCGCGTAGGTCAGGAAGTTCTCCTCCTTGTGCACCACGCGCACCGAGGCATTCAGCAGCTTCGTGTTGTTGTCGGTCATGATCCTGCGCATCCCGTCGACAAAGGAGACGAACTGGCTGCGCGGAATGAAGTATTCGTGGAGGATGTCGGTATCGTCAGGCAGCGCATTGCGCAAGTAAGGCACGGAATCGTGCATGGGATCGTTGCGGCTCACGAGACATGCCTCGGCCGAGCCGATCGCCTGCGCCCGCGTCACCGTGCAGGTCTCCATCCGGTGCTCGATGTGCTTCTCCGAGAACCACTTCATCTCCTGGAACAGCGAACCCTGCTTGGCGA
>JAHCKB010000210.1 GCA_026125985.1 Bradyrhizobium sp. | reverse complement strand
CGTCCGGCTGCTGCCGGGGGTGATGGGCAAGGAGGCCTCGGGCGCCGAGGAGAGCTTTTCCGAGGGACTACTGGAATACCCCCAATACACCCGGCCGCAGGTGTTCGAGGGGCGGGCCATCCCGGAAATCCTCACCTCCGGCGACCACGCCAAGGTAGCCGCCTGGCGGCGCGCGGAATCGGAGGCATTGACCCGGTCGCGGCGGCCGGACCTGTGGGCGGCGCGCAGCCAGCAAAAGCCGCCAAAGGACACGACAAAAGGGTGACAAGCGGACTTTGATGCCTTATACGGGCGCCAAATCCGCACACGCGCAGGATAGATGGACGTTTGCGCAGCCCCCGAAAGGCCGGGCGCGCCGCCGATGGAGATTTGCAATGAACCTCATTCAGCAGCTCGAAAAAGAGCAGTACGACAAGCTCGCCGCCATCAGGGGGGTTCCGGAGTTCGGGCCCGGCGACACCGTGATCGTCAACGTGAAGGTCGTCGAAGGCGAGCGGACCCGCGTGCAGGCCTATGAAGGCGTGTGCATCGGCCGCTCCGGCCGCGGCATCAACGAGAGCTTCACCGTGCGCAAGATTTCCTACGGAGAGGGCGTGGAGCGCGTGTTCCCCGTGCTGTCGCCGATGATCGACTCGATCAAGGTGGTGCGCCGCGGCAAGGTGCGCCGTGCCAAGCTGTATTACCTGCGCAACCTGCGCGGAAAGTCGGCCCGCATCGTCGAGAAGACGGACCGCGCCGCCGCCGTCGGCGAGTAAGCCACGCAAGAAAGACTGCTACGACAAAGCGCGGGGCCATCCCCGCGCTTTTTTGTTGCGTCGCCCCATATGAGGGGCGCCGCTTATCGATTGATTGCGGCCACCCCTGTGTTAGAAATTTGAAATGGTTCCAGATTTGACCATCGCCGACAGGCTCATCGCGCCGATCGTGATCGACGATCGCTCGCGCCTGCCCGGTCGCTTCTTCGGACGCTTCGCGACCTCGGCAACGTCTGAGCTTAGCGGCGCGCTGTAACAGCGCGCGCCCATCCGTTGACCGGCGTTCTTGCGCCTCACTCGCTCACATCAATCCGGAGCCGACGCTCATGTCCAAACCGACCACGCTGTACGACAAGATCTGGAACGACCATCTGGTGCACGAAGCCGAGGACGGCACCTGCCTGCTCTATATCGACCGCCATCTCGTGCATGAGGTGACTTCGCCGCAGGCCTTCGAGGGCCTGCGCGCCGCGGGCCGCAAGGTGCACGCACCGGAAAAGACGCTCGCCGTCGTCGACCACAACATCCCGACCACCGATCGCTCCATGCCCAATCCTGACCCCGAGAGCATCGAGCAGATGCGGGTGATGGCGGAGAACGCCAAGGAATTCGGCATCGAATACTACAACGAGTTCGACAAGCGCCAGGGCGTCGTCCATGTCATCGGCCCCGAGCAGGGCTTCACCCTGCCGGGCACAACGATCGTGTGCGGCGACAGCCACACCTCCACGCATGGCGCGTTCGGCGCGTTGGCGCACGGCATCGGCACTTCCGAGGTCGAGCACGTTCTGGCGACGCAGACGCTGATCCAGAAGAAGGCCAGGAACATGCGCGTCACCGTCGACGGCAAATTGCCCGACGGCGTCACCGGCAAGGATCTCATCCTCGCCATCATCGGCGAGATCGGCACCGCCGGCGGCACCGGCTATGTGCTGGAATATGCAGGCGAGGCGATCCGTTCGCTGTCGATGGAAGGCCGCATGACGGTTTGCAACATGTCGATCGAGGGCGGCGCACGCGCGGGCCTCGTCGCGCCCGACCAGAAGGCGTTCGACTTCCTGCGCGGCCGACCGAAGGCGCCGAAGGGCGCCGACTGGGATGCGGCCATGCGCTACTGGGAGACATTGCGCTCCGACGACAGCGCGCATTTCGACCACGAGCTCAAGCTCGATGCAGCCAAGCTGCCGCCGATCGTCACCTGGGGCACGAGCCCTGAGGACGTCATCTCGGTGACCGGAGCAGTCCCCGATCCCGACAAGATCGAGGACGAAGCCAAGCGGCTCTCCAAGCACCGCGCGCTGAAATATATGGGCCTGACGGCGGGGACGAAGATCACCGATATCAAGCTCGACCGCGTCTTCATCGGCTCCTGCACCAACGGTCGCATCGAGGATATACGCGCCGCCGCCAAGATCGCCGAAGGCAAGCGCGTCAATGCCAATGTCAACGCCATGATCGTGCCCGGCTCCGGCCTCGTGAAGGAGCAGGCGGAATCAGAAGGCCTCGACAAGATCCTCGTTGCCGCAGGCTTCGAATGGCGCGAGCCCGGCTGCTCGATGTGCCTTGCCATGAACCCGGACAAGCTGAAGCCCGAGGAGCGCTGCGCCTCGACCTCGAACCGCAATTTCGAGGGACGCCAGGGTTTCAAGGGGCGCACCCACCTCGTCTCGCCCGCCATGGCGGCGGCCGCGGCGATCGCCGGGCATTTCGTCGACGTCAGGGAGTGGCGGTAAGCCGCTCCCTCCAATTCGACCTGTTGCGGAAACCTTCCGTTAAAGGTGCTTGAGGCAGACTGGTCCTTCGCATCCGAAGGAGCCGGCCATGGCCGACAAGTCAGAATTTGTCGATCTAATTGGCGAGGCGACGCGGCAGAACCGCCGCCGCGCCATGCCCGTCGATGTCGATCCGTTGCCCACCGGCGGCAGCTCGCGGAAGCGTTCGCGCATGGCGAGCACGCCGCCGCGCATGGAGCGCTGGCGGATGGAAACGCTGACGCCCTGGAAGATCAAGATGAAGTCCTGGAAGTTCGTGAACTGGGACTGACGCAAATCGAAAGTTCGACGATAACAGGCGCCCAAACGGGCGCCTGTTTCGCTTCAGCCTATCCTCCGCTTACCAGCCGTAGCCCCCGTAATAGCGACGAACCGGCAGGCGACAGCGGCAGACCCTGCGTGGACCATAATAGGTCCAGACGGTCCGGCAGATGTAGCGATAAGGGAAGGTGCAGCGCGGATAGGTGTAGTAGGGCACATAAGGGCGCCGATAGAAGTGCCGGCGGGGAACGTAGTGCCGCCGGTAGTGGGGCCGATGATAGGCGTAGCGATGGACTCGGTAGCCGCCGCCATAACGAAAGGCCGGCGCAGGCCGGTAGACGCGCGCGGCACGATAGCCGCCACCGCGATAGATCGGAGCCGCCCGGAAACCGCCGCCGCGAAACGCCGCACCACCACCGCGGAAGCCGCCGCCGCGGAAGGCCGCGCCACCACGGAAACCACCGCCGCCGCGAAAACCGCCACCACCGCCGCCACGAAATCCACCGCCACCGCGGCCACCACGGACTTCGATGGTTATGCCTTCGCTGGCGTATTTGGCTGACGGCATGGCGGCCGGACTGGCGAGCGACAGCGCCTCCGCTCGCCCATGAGACATTGCCGTCACTGCGATCGCAGCGACAGCCGCCAGCCCTGCGCGACGGGCAAGGCCGCGCGCGGCATCCGAGATCGTCATCATTGCCCAGAACCTCCCGGCTGATGCCGGCGGCGAACGCCGCCGCCGGCATGTCACAGTCGCTCCCGATGCGACGCTAGTGACCCCGAAGTGAATGCGCCATGAATGAGGTCGCTGCCGCGACGAACGCGTGCCGCTGTTCTCTGAGGCTCACCACCAGAACGGACCAAACCCGAAGCCGAACACGAACGGCGCCGGTGCGTAATAGGGATACGGACGATAGTAGTAAGGCCTGCGATAATAGTACGGCCGCGGGTAGTAATACGGCGCATAGTATGGATATGGCCGGTAGTACGGACGGGCGTAACGATAGCGGCGAACTTTGCGACGGTGAGCGCTGAAGTCGGTCGCATCCGCCTTCGCCGTGTGCGCCTTGGCCTGCGGCGCAGTCTGCGATTCTGCGGTAGCTGCTGGAGCGCTGAGAGCCAGCGCGGCTGCAACAAGAGCGACACCAATCCAGGTTTTCATGACTGCCTCCATAACGCTACGTCAGTTCGCCCCGCTTCTGTCGCTTCAGGATGCCCCCATGGTCAATTAGAGCAGACAAGGCGTTTGCACCTTGATCAGGCTCAACATCAAGGAGCCGCGCTCCACCCGGCCGCGGCGCTTCTACCGTCGGCGCTATTGCAATCGATCGGGCGTCCCGATTCCGGGACGCTAGCCCGGCCGCCAGTAGCAGTTCATGCGCGGGGTGATCACGGTGCCGCTCGGCCGGGCTTCCTGCACGTAATAGGCATTGCATTCGCGCACGGCGTTCGGGCCGGGATTGTAGCGCGGATAGACATCCGGATAGTAGTGCTCGCGCGGATAGACCGGCACACGGCGGATCTTGCGGCGCGGCGGCACATATTCGGGCGCTGCCTGCGCAATGCGCACGCCGGGAGCCGCGCTCTGGGCCTGCACGCCTTCCGCCCGCAGCAACAGAACGGCGAAAACCGAGAGCAGGCCCACCGTCACAATCCGCTTCATCACGTCCACCCGAGCTTCGCTGCAGGGCCTTAAAGTCCCCGATTGCGCGGCCGAGGTCAACCGCCGCCCGCGACGCGATTCCTTCCCTGAAAACGGTTCCAACTTCTCGGTTTCATGCATTAAACAGGGGCCATGTGGACCGAGAGCAAAGCCCCCTCCCTTGCGGAAATGGAAGGCATGGCGCACGCCATTTTCGAGCGCCTGCCCGGAACTTTCCGCCAGCTCTGCGAGGGCGTGATCATCCGCGTCGACGATTTCCCGACCGACGAGGTGCTGGACGAGATGCAGGCGCAAAGCGAGTTCGACCTGCTCGGCCTGTTTCAGGGCCTGGGGCTGCCGCATCAGAGCAGCCAGGACATCCCGCGGCTGCCCAACATGATCTGGCTCTACCGCCGGCCCATCCTCGACTACTGGGCCGAACACGAGGAGACGCTCGGCCACATCATCCGCCATGTGCTGATCCACGAAATCGGCCACCATTTCGGGCTGTCCGACGCCGATATGGAGGCGATTGAGGCGTCCGCGGGATAGGATTGCGCATTTAGGGCCTTTGAACAGGTGCCTATTCGGGATAAATCAACAACTCTGAACGACCTTATTCCGCCAAGTTTCCGACCGGGAAGTGCATCGATGGACAAGTTCACCACACTGGAAGGCGTCGCCGCGCCGCTGAAGATCATCAATGTCGACACCGACATGATCATCCCCAAGCAGTACCTGAAGACCATCAAGCGCACCGGCCTCGGCAAGGGCCTGTTCTCCGAGCAGCGCTACAAGGACGACGGCAGCGAGAACCCGGACTTCATCCTCAACAAGCCGGCCTATCGCAACACCAAGGTGCTGGTCGCGGGCGACAATTTCGGCTGCGGCTCCAGCCGCGAGCACGCGCCATGGGCGCTGCTCGATTTCGGCATCCGCTGTGTGATCTCGACCTCGTTCGGCGACATCTTCTACAACAACTGCTTCAAGAACGGCATTCTGCCGATCCGTGTATCGCAGGAAGACCTCGACAAGCTGTTCGACGACGCCGAGCGCGGCGCCAACGCCACGTTGACCATCGATCTGCCGAACCAGGAGATCCGCGGTCCCGATGGCGGCAAGGTGAAGTTCGAGATCGATCCGTTTCGCAAGCATTGCCTGCTCAACGGCCTCGACGACATCGGGCTCACGATGGAGAAGAAGTCGTCAATCGACTCCTACGAGGCCAAGCTGAAGAAAGAGCGCGCCTGGGCATAAGGCGCTCTCTTTGGCGCGTTCTCGTCCCAAACAGTTTCAGCCTCGCTTGAAAGAGCCATGTCCTGTCGAAGGTGACGCATGTTGCCTGACGTCGTCACCTTCTGGCACGGCCCGCTCGATCGGCTGCGAACACTCTGCCTGCGCTCGCAGGTAGCCGCCGGTCACAAGGTTACCGTCTACAGTTTCGATCCGTTGCCGCGCCTGCCGGAGGGCATTGTCAACGCCGAGGCGGAAGCCGTGCTGCCGCACGCCTTTTCCGAGAAGCTCCGCCCGCCACAGCCGGACGGAAGCTGGCGCGACTGGACCACGCTGCAATTCTCCGATTTTTTCCGCATGCGCCTGATGGCGCAGGGCGCGGGGCTGTGGCTCGACGCCGACGTGCTCCTGCTCAAGCCCGTGGAGATCGATCCGGCAAAGCCTTACTTTGCCTGGGAGCGGCCGCGGCAGCTCGGCAATTCCGTGCTCTATCTGCCCGCCGGCTGCTCCATCGTGACAGCCTTCACCGAATTGATGAAGCAGGACGAGCTGACGCCGAACTGGCTGTCGCTCCGGCATCGTGCAGTGTTCGCCATGCGCCGGCTGCGCGGCGGCTCGCAGCGCCTCTCCGATATCCGCGTTGCAATCTACGGCCCGGCCGCGCTCACCGCGCTTGCCCGCCGCGGCGGGCAAATCGTGCATGCGTTGCCGAAGCAGTCCTTCTATGCGGTCCATGCCGAGCCGCGATTGTTCTTCGATCCGTCGGACTTTTCGGGCCTGATCGCCGATCCCGCCGTGATCGGCCTGCACATTTCGCCCAAAGGACGCGGCAACGAGGCGCCGGCCGCCGGCAGCCTGTATGCGTGGGCTGCAGAACGCTTCGGCTAGCGCATTCCGCGGCAGCGCATTGTTTGATCTGCCGCAACACGTCTTGAAGATCCTTCTGGTCATATAATGCAAATGCTTCATTCGACCGGAGGGTCGCCATGACCGCCCAGCAGGAAAGCCATCTCACACTCGAATTCCTGATTGGCAAGTTTGTCGACTGGCTCAAGCACCGCCGCGAACTCAGCGAAATCCGTCAGATGAACCGGGCCGATATCGAAGCGATCGCGACCGACCTGCGGGTTTCACCCGACGACCTCGACAGGTTGATCGATGCAGGGCCACACGGCGCCGATGAGATGCCGCAAATGCTGGAAGCGCTCGGCATCGACGCGCAAAAACTGGCCCAGGCGCAGCCCCTGATGGTGCGCGACATGCAGCGGGTCTGCGCCCTGTGTCGCGACAAGGCGCAATGCCACGGCGATATCGCCGCCGGCAAGGCTGCGGAGCACTACAAGGAATACTGCCCCAACGCGCCGAGCATCGACTCCCTCGGCCCGTCCATCAAGCACTAGCAATTTCGACACTGCCATGTCTCGTCGCGCCTGGATTCATGCTCTTGTTGCGGCTGCGCTCGCTGTGGCAGCGCTGCTGTTCATACGCCTGCACAACGCCGGCGGCGCGCCGCTGGCGCAGGACAGCGTTTCCGCCGGGCGCCAGTTGGCGGAAGCCTGGTGCAAGGAATGTCACGCGCTCGAGATGAGCAATTCCGGCACGCTCGGCCGGGCGCCCGATTTCGTACGGATCGCGAACCGGATCTCCACCACCGAACTGTCGCTGAAGGTCTTCCTGCGATCAAATCACCGCAGCATGCCGAACCTCATCATCGCGCCCAACCAGGCCGACGATCTCGCGCAATTCATTCTCAGCCTTAAGCGCAATTGAACGCCGTCACGTCATAGCTGCGATCGCATCCGCAATGGCGATGGTCCGCCGCGCCATTTCGGCATGCAGACGTTCCACCATACGGCCGTCGAGTTGAATCGCGCCTCGCGAAGCGTTTTCCGGCTGCTGGAACGCCGCGATGATCCTGCGCGCCATCGCCACCTCCGCTTCCGGCGGCGTGAAAATGGCGTTGCAGGCCTGGACGTGACTCGGGTGGATCAGCGTCTTGCCGTCGAAGCCAAGGTCGCGCGCCTGCGCACATTCGGCGGCAAGGCCGTCGGCATTGGTGATATCGCCGTAGGGACCGTCGAGAATTTCCACCCCATGCGCGCGGGCGGCAAGGACGCAGTTGACGATCATCGGAACCATCTCGGCGCGGCCCGGGTTCATGCGGATGCGGGTCTCACGCGCGATGTCGAACGGGCCGAACACGAAGCCGGCGAGCCGCGTCTCCGGCTCACGCGAGGCGCCCGCGAGCTTGTCGGCGTCCAGCACGGCGCGCGCCGTCTCGATCATCGCCCAGACCCGGATCGACGGATCTGCGTTGACGGCCTTGAGCCGATCGGCAACGGCGGCGAGGTCGGCGACGCTGGAAACTTTCGGCACCAGGATGCCGTCCGGCCTGACCATGCCGGCCATGGTGATGTCGTCGATCCACCACGGCGTATCCAGCGCGTTGATGCGGATCAGCACCTCTCGCTTGCCGAAGCCCCTGGCTGTCACGGCCTGCGCGATCTGGTCGCGCGCCATCGCCTTGGCGTCGGGAGCCACCGCATCCTCGAGATCAAGGATCAGGCCGTCGGCCGGCAGGTTGCGCGCCTTTTCCAGGGCACGCGCGTTTGACCCCGGCATGAACAACAGGCTGCGGCGCGGACGGATCATGGCGGCTCCCCTCGGACACGAACAAGGTGCAGGCGATAGCACTCCGACCTGTTTCCCGGAACCCTTGTTCCGGCCGCCCGCATATGATTATTCAGGGCATGGCCCCTT
>JAHCKB010000021.1 GCA_026125985.1 Bradyrhizobium sp. | reverse complement strand
CAGCCCGGCCATGCTCGCCGATAGCCGCCCCCCTCTCTGCCGAGCGCTCACGCGCCCCCGGGAGGCATGGCGGGGGCCATGCCTCCGGCCTGCACAGAAAAAGGATTGGAACAATGGCAAGGACATCGAAGATGGCGAGGGCCGGCACGGTTGCGATGGTGGCGGAAGCAGCGGCAGACGCGGACGTTCGCAGCGTCGGAGAAACGGAAGCGGTTGCGGCGGTTGAGACCGGCGCGGAAACCGTGTCAGTCGCGGCAAACGGCGAGACGGTTCTCATCCCGCTCAACAAGCTGAAGAAGTCACCCCGCAATGCGCGCAAGACCCCGCACAGCGAGGCGGAGATCGAAGCCTATGCGGCCAGCATCGCCGCCAAGGGCATCCTGCAAAACCTCGTGGTGGAGCCTGAGCTTGACGCGGAGAAAAAGCCGACCGGCTTCTATCTCGTCACCATCGGGGAAGGCCGCAGGCTGGCGCAGTTGCTGCGCGTGAAGCGCAAGCAGATCAAGAAAACGGAGGGTATCCGCTGCGTCATCGACACGGCGAACGATCCGTTCGAAATCAGCCTTGACGAGAATGTCACGCGCACCGCCATGCACCCCGCCGACCAGTTCGAGGCCTTCCGCGAGCTTGCGGAACATCGCGGATGGGGCGCGGAGGAAATCGCGGCCCGCTTCGGCGTCACCGCGCATGTGGTGAAGCAGCGGCTTCGGCTCGGCGCGGTCAGCCCGAGGCTGATGCAAGTCTATCGTGACGGCGGCTTGACGCTCGACCAGTTGAGGGCCTTCGCCATCACCGAGGATCACGCCCGGCAGGAGCAGGTTTACGAAAACCTGTCCTATAACCGCGATCCGTCCTTCATCCGCCGCGACATCATGAAGACCCACATTCCGGCAACGGATCGGCGCGCGATCTTCATCGGTGCGGAAGTCTACACGGAAGCAGGCGGCAACATTGTCCGCGATCTGTTCACGGAGGATCGTGGCGGCTTCTATGAAGACGCCGCGCTATTGGAGCGGCTTGTCATCGAGAAACTGGAAGGCATCGCCGCGCAGGTTCAGGAGGCGGAAGGCTGGAAGTGGGTTTCGGTTCATATCGATTATCCCCACGCCCACGGCCTGCCGCGCACCTATCCGCATCCGGTGAAGCTTTCCGAGGAAGACGAAGCCGCCTGCGCTGTCGCACAGGAGGAATATGACCGCCTGTCGTCGGAGTATGAAGGCGCGGAGGAGCTTCCCGACGACGTGGACCAACGGTTCGGGGAGCTTGAAGCCGAGATCGAGCGCATCGACGCCAAGCGTCATGCTTACGATCCTGACGAGATCGCGCGCGGTGGCGTCTTTGTCGTGCTGTCGCCGGACGGAGAAGCCCGCATCGAGCGCGGTTTCATCCGTCCAGAGGACGAGAAGCCCGAAGCGGAGGAAGCCAGCGATGGCGAAACCGTCATCGATGGCGTGCGCGTCAACGGTGATGGCGAGATCATCGAGGACGGCGACGATGCAGCCGCACATAACGCCGACGACGAGGACGCAGGGGATGACGGCACGCCGCTGTCCGACCTTCTCGTCCGCGAGCTGACCACGCATCGCACCCTTGGCCTGCGGGTCGCCCTTGGCGAGCAGCCGGACATGGCCTTAATCGCCGTCACCCATGCGCTCGCCGCGCAGAGCTTCTATCGCGGCGGTGACGCCCATTGCCTCGACATCCGCACCGTCAGTCCACCCCTTGGCGGACACGCGGACGGCATCGAGGATACGGCGGCGGCAAAGGCGCTCGCGGATCGTCACGCCGGATGGGCGGCGGACATGCCGCGCGACGTGGCGGACCTGTGGGGCTTCATCACCGGGCTGGACCATGCAAGCGTCATGGCGCTGTTCGCGCATTGCGCCTCGCAGACCGTTAACGCGGTGAAAGTGCCTTGGGAGCGCAAGCCGCGCGCGCTTGAGACGGCTGACAAGCTGGCAAGCGCACTTGCGCTCGACATGACCGCGCACTGGACGCCGACGGTGCGAACCTATCTCGGCCGCGTGACGAAGGCGCTCATCCTCGATGCTGTACGAGAGGCCGTCAGCGGTGAGGCGGCGGATCGCATCGCCAGCATGAAGAAGCAGCCGATGGCAGAAGCCGCCGAGCAGCTTCTTGCCGGGACGGGATGGCTGCCGCCGCTGATGCGCACCGCGCCGGTTGCGGAAGCGTCGGGTGGGTCTGTCGAGGACATCGGCGCGACCGAGGCAAGCGAAGGCTTCCCCGAAGCCGCCGAGTGAGCCGCCGCGGCCGGGGTCGCATCGCGCGGCCCCGGCCAGCTTTCTGACATCGCTCGAGAATGTTCCGGCCGCGCCTGACCGGCGCGGCCGGAGACCTCGACCGCACGACAGCAGGACACGAGACCATGAAGACCGATGCAAAACAGCGGGCGACACTGACCCGCATGGAGACGGCGCACGCCGAGACCGCGCGCCACCTTGCCGTCATCGAGCGGCAGGTTGAAGCGCGCGCCGAACGCATGACGACGAGCAGCCGCGTCAAGGCTCGCCAGTTTGGCCGTGCCTCCGCCACCTGGAGCCGCGCCGACGAGCGCGACGTTCAGGCTAACGTCGCGGCGCTGCGCTTTGCGCGGCGCGGCGAGATCGATGCGCTGTCCCAAAAGCTGGCGCGGCAGGCCGGAGCCATCGCGGCACACTGCGTTCGCTGCCGGATCAACGAACCGGCAGGGGAGGGCGTGTCATGATGCCGCGCTTTCCCCGCACCGAAGCCCTGATCCCCGACGAACTGCTGGCCAAGCTGATCGAGAACGGCCGCACCAGCGAGGAGCGTGACGGCTTCGATCCGTTCCCGGTCGTGAAGCTGTTCACGCCTGATGGTGCCGCGACATGGCTCATCACGGAAGCCTGTCCCGAAGGCGAGGACGTTCGCCTGTTCGGCCTGTGTGACCTTGGCATGGGCAGTCCCGAACTCGGCTACCTGATGCTCAGCGAGATCGAGGACGTGCGCGGCAAGCTCGGCCTGCCGGCCGAGCGCGACCTCTATTTCAAGGCCGAACACCGGCTCAGCACCTACGTCAAGCTCGCGTGCCATGCCGGGATGATTGTCGCTTGAAATCGCGATCCGGCGCGTGGTCGTGACGCGCCGCATCGTCTCCATCATAACGGAGGCACCGACATGATCGCGCTAATCGCCGTCATCGTCATGCTGATCGGCATGATGTGTGTCCTCGCCTACACGCTGGCGATTTACGCGCTGCCCTTTATGCTCGCGCTCGCGGCGATGCGCTTCGCCTACGGCACCGGAGCTGGATGGATCGGCGCCGGTATCGTCGGCATTGTCGCTGGCGTTGCAT
Source organism: Bradyrhizobium sp. (assembly GCA_026125985.1). GTDB lineage: Bacteria > Pseudomonadota > Alphaproteobacteria > Rhizobiales > Xanthobacteraceae > Bradyrhizobium. Next base: position 20,187 of record JAHCKB010000021.1, on the reverse strand, counting down.
CCTTCGGCATTCTGACCCTTCTGTTTGCCATGCTGCGCGCCCCGATCCTGCGGGTCGCATTGGCGCTCATATTCGCCACGCCTGCCGCCGTGGCGGGATATGCGCTCGTGCATGGCGTCACCGGCGAGGCCGTTCCACCGCTGGTGTGGCGGCAAATCGTCTGCCTCGCAGGGGGCGCATGTGTCGGCGTGGCCGCCGTGATACGGTTGGCAACATCCGCTAGTCCGCAATCCTGAGCCGGTTCGTTGAACGCGGAAGTTATCGGCGCACAAAATATTCCGTGCCGCCCCTGAGCGTGGGCGTCGCCCTGCGGGCCGGGCTCTATGCGCTGCTGCGGCGGCTTCCGAAGCCCCTTGCGGGTCTTCGCCTTCGGTCACGATCCTTGACGCGAAGAGAGGCGGCGGACATTCGCCGGTCGCCCCCGGCTCGCGTCAGCATCGCGTTTGGCGGTCCTAGCCAGCAGCGGAGCGGCAGACGTTCGTCAGATAGAGTTACACCCTGACCTTCGCGCTGGACCATGGTGTCGATCGAGGCCGGGAGCGAGTCGCAGCGGCTTGTGCTGGGAGGGCGCCATTACCTTTGTTGGCGTTTTCTTGCCGTGCCGAACACGATGGCGATGCGAGTGACGGGCGGATGGCCCGGACCTTTCGATTGTCGTCGATGACGGCGACATTCAGGACATCATCGTCTTGCCGTTGAGGTTCGGGTCCGTTCTTGATGGAGCCGAGATAGCCGTGTGCGGCGCGAAGCGAGAAAGTGTGCCTCCGATCGCCATCGCCAGATCGCGGTTTCCTCTGACTGTCCTTTTCAAGCCGCTCCCACGGGCGTCCTCGATTGGTTTGGTCTGACCGAAGACCGGCGACGAAAGCGTCGCCTCGATCTTGAACCTGCAACGTCCGCCGCCAGCTTTTTTCCGCCGCCTTCGGCTTTGCATCGCGAGCCAAAAAAGCTGTCGCCGGCCGCCCTCCACGTTGTTTCGGCCCCAAGGGTGCAGGCCGATCGTCCCCGGTCCGTCGACCATCATCGAGGTCGCGATGGGCGCGGCCCGACCAGCAGAAGGAAACCACGACATGGCTACGATCGGCACTTTCTCCCGCACCGAGAACGGCTACAGCGGCTCGGTCAAGACACTCACCCTCAACGTCAAGTCGGTGAAGTTCGTCGCCGCCGAAGGCGACAACGAGAAGGGTCCGGACTACCGCGTCATCGCCGCTGGAACGGAGTTCGGGGCGGCGTGGAAGAAGACGTCCGACAAGGGCAACGACTACCTCTCCGTCAAGCTCGACGACCCGTCGTTCCCGGCTCCAATCTATGCGAGCCTGGTGGAGAGCGAAAGCGAGGATCTGGCGCTCATCTGGTCGCGCCGTCGCGCCGCCGACTGAGACCGGCCACCAGCGAGGCCCCGCGCAAGCGGGGCTTCGTCATGCTCATATCCGCCACCGCAAGATAAGGAATACGGCGAGCTGCGCTCGCATTGTTCCGATCGGCTGCGGCTGAAGCCCTTGCCGATCGAGTGGGGAACCAAGGGGTCTTACCCCTTGCTCCCCGCAAATGCCGCCTGTTGCGGAGCAGGGCCGCGGCCTCGCAGAACGGCCGATCACCACGTCGGCATCACATCGTCATCCGCTCCGCTCGCCTCGCAGCCTGGCCCCCGCGCGCCGGCATGTGCCCCCTCCATCCCCGCGCGCTCACGCGCCCCCGGAAGGCATGTCGGGGGACATGCCTTCGGCATTAACGGGAAAGGACAGGACAATGAACTTCATCAGCAGCAGCCAGACCCCGCAGGCAGTGAATAGCGGTTTCCGCGTGGACATCTCGCGCGGGCAGCGGATCGGCCGTGTGTCGTCGGAATGGTTCTCTCGCCCGAACGATCAGCGTTATTTGTCGCTCACAGAGCTTTACGATGCCGTGAAGATGCGCGCGGATCGTGCGAAGACCCGCACCGTCGAAAGCCGCGCCGTTCGCGTTGAGGCGAGCAGGGACAACGCCGAGCGGCTTTCGCTGATCGTCCCCGGACAGGACCAGCCGATTTCCCCGACGCATTGGAGCTTTGGGCAGTTGTGCAGCCTTGTCGGCGCACCCGCAACCTATATGCGCCAGCTTGCCGCGCCGCTCGCAGGCATCAACTTACAGCATGGCTTGCTGTCGCATCGCGCCGAGCTTGTGAAGACGCTGGAAGCGGAAGACGGACGCATTGAACTGCGCGCCGTGACCGGACCGGACTACGGCCGCATCTGGGACCATGAGCTTGTCGCCGCCGTGATGAAGATCGCGGGCAACGGCACGGGCGATACCATGTGGAAAGTGCCGGGCGTTTTGGATTGGGCGACCATGACGCACAATCCGTTCGTGGATATCACCAAGGACACCACCACGCTTTACGCCAGCGACCGCGATGTTTTCCTTTTCCTTGTGGACGACACGCACCCCATCGAGGCCGGACGCCTGCCGAACGGCGAGCCGGATCTGTATTTCCGGGGCTTCTATTGCTGGAATAGCGAAGTCGGCAGCAAGACACTTGGTATTGCGTCTTTCTATCTCCGCGCCGTTTGCATGAACCGCAATTTGTGGGGCGTGGAAGGGTTCGAGGAAATCAGCATCCGGCACAGCAAGTTTGCCGCGCAACGCTTCGCCCAAGAGGCGGCACCGGCATTGACCAGCTTCGCCCATTCCTCGCCCGCGCCATTCGTCGACGGGATCAAGGCGGCGCGCGAACATATTGTTGCCCGCACCGATGAGGACCGCGAAACCTTCCTGCGCAAGCGCGGGTTCAGCAAGGCCGAAACCGGCAGGATCATAGAGACCGTGCTTTCGGAAGAAGGCCGCCCGCCCGAAAGCATCTTTGACTTTGTGCAGGGCATGACGGCGCATGCCCGCACCAAGGCGCATCAGGACACGCGCCTGGAACTGGAGGGGAAGGCAAAGACCCTGCTGGAGAAGGCGATATAATCAGCGAAGGCCGCGCCGGTTGCGCGGCTCTCCGCCTTTCAGGCTTTGCACCTTCGGAAAATTTCGCGCCGATCCAGCGTTGCAGATCGGCGGCGCGGCCGTGCGCAGAACACGGCCGCCGCTCGCCGGACTGCGCCCGGCTCGCGATTCACGCACCGACCGGCTAAGGGACGATGACGGCTCGTCGAATACCTAGTATATTGGGTGGAAGTATATTAGGTAGCCGGTGACTCCTCCCGCATGAACTTACGGGAGAGAGTCGCAAGGAACCTGCGTCGGCTGAGACAGGAGAAATCTGTCTCGCAGGAGGAGCTTGCCCATCTTGCCCAGGTCAACCGCAATTACGTCGGCATGTTGGAACGCGAAGAATATGCCGCCTCCATCGATATGCTGGAGAAACTCGCCCTCGCGCTCGACATCGACCCGATCGAGTTTCTGCGCGCCGATACCTGATAACGCGCAGACATCACCGCCCGCCTGCAAAAAAAGAAGATCGTCCTGGATACGGCAATGCCCGCCGCTGGCACGAAAGCGTCAAGTTGTCAGACTATTTATCGCATCTGCGGCATAACATTATTCCGCGTCTGGAGAAGGAATGTCGCCGAAAGTTCGATTGCGGGGGTAACCGGATAATCCAGTTTGAATCTAAAGCGCATAAGTCAGAGGCACGTCGATGACAAAGCCTAACTTCAAGGACAGTCCGCCGCTGACCGATCGGGTGAACGCATATGATGAGGCGCACCTTGCTACCTATCTGCGTCTGTTGGACGCCGCCGAGGAAGGTGCCGATTGGCGCGAGGTTGTCAAAATCGTATTCGGCTTTGACGTGACATCCGATCCCGAACGCGCCAAGCGGATTCATGACAGCCATTTGGCTCGAGCGCGCTGGATGACCGAGAACGGCTACCGTCACCTGCTTGAACCCCGCATGCAGTAAGTTCCGCGACGTCTCTCATCACGACAGCCAAAGTGAATTTGTTGTCCGGTCGAAGAACCCTCTGCATTCCGATTATCTGTCTTGCCGTTTTCCCGGTCTTCGCCATAGACGGAATCATCCCGAAGCCAACGACTGAGGGGGAGGTCGCGTCATGGAGCCGCTGCAAGACTGGCGCTCACCGCAATTCGAGGAACAGTTGAGCCGGCTCGACCGTGGCGGCATCACGTTCGAGTTCCTGCGCCGCAACAAGCAATATCGCAAAGACTATCATGCCGTGGCGGAAGCCGTCGTCTCGGGAAGGCTTGAGAAGCGTGAGGCGATAGCGCGCCTTTCACGCCGCTGGGGGCTGGCCTTTCGCGGCGGACCCCGCTGCATCGGCTTTGGTCGTGCAGCCGATATGGCTGCCGCAGCTCAACCCTGCCACGCTCATTGTCACGGCCGCGCCGGAAGGCTTTGCCGCGCGTTCCTTACCTGACCCCGCAACGCTATCCATTCGCGGAGAACCGAGCAGCGACGGATTGCATGGTGTCGTCGAAGACGTACAAGGCGATCTCGGCGTCTGGCTTCCGAGCGGTGATACGGTCGTACAGGCAGGCGTTTTTCTGCCGTTCGACGAGCATTTCCATTGGCGCAGGAAAAATGCGCTTCGACTCTACCGGCACATCAGTGGCGAGCGATCCGGACCTCCGCCGCGCGAGGAACGCCTGACCCGTTTCCAGCTTCACCGGGCCGCGCTGATGCTGCGCGTATGGGACGGCGTGGAATCCGGCGAGCCGCGTCGTTTGATTGCGAGTATCCTGATCAACGAGAAGGTCAGGACGTTGCGCGCGCTCGACTGGAAGAACGCGCCGGAGCGACGGCGGCTGGCCCGCATTCTTGCCGCCGCCCGTGAACGCATCGAAGGCGGATATCTGCGCTGGCTCGCTCCCCGGGCGAGACACCAGCGGCACAATGTTGATCGCAAGACCTGACACGTCATCCCGATCCTGATGCGCAGCGGCCCGGCCATCGGCACCCACGCATGTCGCGCCAGGCGGGAAGGGGGGACACTTCTGTTAACGGCTACGAATTTCGTCACTCCTCCGAGCCGCGAATTTTTCGCCATCGTCGCACCCGACTCGCCGCCGTGATGGCGGCTGCGACGGAGGTCCGCAATGCTGGAGAAGACCGATAAGAATTGGCCGCGTTTCGTGCGAACGCCCGAGGCTGCGCGCTTGCTCGATCTGTCTCCTCGCACGTTGGAGAAACACCGCTGCGACGGCACCGGGCCGGTCTATCACAAGCTCGGCGGCCGCGTGGTCTACGCCGTCGCCGATCTTGAGGCATGGGTTGACGGTTGCGCGCGGCAGTCTACTTCGGAATCCGCGGCTGGTCATGCGGCCGGCACTGCGCGCTGAGCATCGCTATGTCGGCGAGCCGCTCATACGACAGTCAGCAACTCGAACTCTTCCGGGCGCGCGCCGGTGACATCGCTGCCCGCGACGCGCAGGACTTGATGTCCTGGCCGTTCTTTTCCCTCGCCAAAGTGCGTCGTGTGACGCCGATCGACTTCCGCATGGGCGAGGTATCGATCCGCGTCGAAGCGACCGCGGAGCACGGCATGGCCACGATCTGGGACGCCGACGTGCTGATCTGGGCCGCCAGCCAGATCGTCGACGCGCGCGACCGCGGGCTGCGCACGTCGCGCCTGATGGCCGCCACACCGTATGAGATCCTCACCTTCGTCGGCCGCAGCGATTCCGGCCTGAGCTACGACCGCCTGAAGGCGGCGCTCGACCGGCTGCAATCCACCACCGTCGTCACCTCGATCCGCCAGCCGTCCGAGCGGCGGCGGCACCGCTTCTCGTGGATCAACGAATGGAAAGAACGTCTCGACGCGACCGGCCGACCGCTCGGGATCGAATTGATCCTGCCGGACTGGTTCTATGCCGGCGTTCTCGACGACGCGCTGATCCTCACCATTGACCGTGCCTATTTCCACCTGACCGGCGGGCTCGAGCGCTGGCTGTATCGCCTCGTGCGCAAGCATGGCGGCCGGCAGACGCACGGCTGGAGCTTCGATCTCCCGCACCTGCATCTGAAGTCCGGCAGCCTGTCGCCGCTGCGCCGTTTCCGGTTCGAGCTGCGCGCCATCGTCCAGCGCCAGCCGTTGCCCGGCTACCACCTGACACTGATCGACGATCCCGACGGCCGGCAGCGCCTGATCTTCCGGCCCGCGGGTTCCGACTGCACCGTTGCGCCGCTCCAGCGGCAGGGAGGCGTGCGATGAACATGGCACGCGCCGGTGCAAAAGGTGTGGATGGACCCGTACTATTGGGAACGCCGACACCCGTACTATCAGGAACGCGAGTCCCGTACTATTGGGAACGCGCGCGCCTCTTAACTGTCTGGCGCGACAAGGCGGATTTGTCCCCCTCTAACTTTCCTAACTCAAAGTCCTTCGGACTTTTGCTAACGCGGCACGCCACCTCGCGGAATTGTGGACGCGGGACTATCGCACGTCCGATCGGTTGCGACTGCCTTAACATCATCGTGTCGCGCTTCGTCCGAGGGTTGCGGCCATGACGGCAGACCTGCGCGCGAGCGGACCAACCGACCACACGCTGGTCGAACTGACGTGGCGCGAAAAGCGCATCGAGCACCGTATCCGCTTCGGGCACATCGTCGACGAACAGCGTCTCGACCGCCATCGACGCATCGTCAGTTTCGTGCCCGGAAGTATCTTCGCCTTCGTCCGTTGGGCGGCCAATGAATACGGCACGATCATCTCGCGGATCGACATCCTGCGCACCGTGACGACCGGCGAGCCGTATCAGACGCTGCCGTTCGTGCGCCCCGGCGGCGACATCCTGTTGCGGATCAGCGGATGGCCGAAGGTGCAGCGCGTGCTGGCCGCGATCGACGCGATCGAAGCGCTCGATATCGATCCCGCTGACGTTGCGCCAGAACACTGGCGGCATCTCAACCATCGCATCAGCGTCAACGAACCGTTCCGCATCTACAGCCCCGAGCAGCACCGCGCCTGGCTGTTGCGGCGCGAGGTTTCGCCATGATCTGGCGCCACATGACGTTGCTGTCGATGCTTGCTGGCGCAGCTTTGATCGTCGTGCCGGCCTGGAGCCGGCCGGACATCCGGTTCATCTGGAACGCATCCACGAGCGTGCCGATCGGGCTCTACCGCATCGTTCCCGGCGACCAGGTCGACGTCACCGATCTCGCCGTCGTCATGCCGCCCGCGGAGCTGGCGGCATTTCTCGACGAACGTCGCTATCTGCCGCGCGGCCTGCCTCTCATCAAGCGGGTCCTGGCGCTCGGCGGCACGACGATCTGCCGGCGCGGCAGCGCCATCATCGCCTATGACGGAATCTACGGACAGGCGCTCGCGCGCGACACGCGCGGCCGACCGCTGCCCGACTGGCAAGGCTGCCGCACGCTTCATGACGGCGAAGCCTTTTTCATGAATTGGGACAGCTCCGACAGCTTCGACAGCCGCTACTTCGGGCCGCTTCCCATCACCACCATCATCGGTCGCGCCATTCCCGTCTGGACCACCGGTGCCGCCGATCCGGCCGCGGAATTCCTCCGTGCGCCGGTCTCCGACGAGCCGTAATGGCTCGCTTCTCCAACCAGATGAGGATCATTGCAATGACTCAGATTGGAGCGTTCACCCGCAAGGAAGATGGCTTCTTCGGCCGCGTACGCACACTCGTTTTCGACGCCGAGGTGTCCATTCTTCCGATCGATGAATCCGACACCGAGAATGCGCCAAACCATCGCGTCTTCTGTAACGGCATGGAAGTTGGCGCGGCCTGGGATCGCACCGGCGACCGTGCCGGTGCGTACCTCTCCGTAACCATCGACGATCCGATCTTGAACCAACCCATCCGCGCTCGCCTGTTCGAGTCCGACACCAAGAAAGATGTGTGGAACCTGCTCTGGACGCGGCGGAAGAAACAGGAAGGCGAGGGGTGACGGCTATGCGGTGCCGGCGCTCGCGCGACCGTTCTCCTGCAATCCCCTTGATCGATCGAGCGCCCATCAATCCCCTCGACCCGATCGCTCACAGCGCGGCCGTCGCGCGCAGCGCAGGTCAGGGGCGTCGGTCAGTTTTCCGGGTGCGCGGCATGTCGTCGGACGATGCCCGTCCGGAAAACGCCAGCCGGCGGCGCAGCCTTGCCCTTGAGCGAAGCGAGCACGATGGCAAGCTGATGGCGGTTCGGGACGGCGGCTTTCGCGCCACGCTGTCGTCGATCATCGTCATGCTGTCCGCATGTTCCGTGATCGCGTGCTCGACAGCGGACGCGACTGCGGAGCCGCCGTTTGCGTCTCCTGCGACGCGCGTAAAGTCCGCTGCTCCATCGCGCGATCCGTGGGCCGCGCACATCGCCGAGGCGGCCAAACGCTTCGCCATTCCCGAGCGCTGGATACGCGCGGTCATGGCCGTCGAAAGCACGGGGAATAGGACCGCACGATCGCCCAAGGGCGCGATGGGCCTGATGCAGATCATGCCGAAGACATGGAACGAGCTGCGCAGGCGTTACGGTCTCGGCCACGACCCTTGGCAGCCGCGCGCCAACATTCTGGCCGGCGCGGCCTATCTCCGCGAAATGCACGATCGCTATGGCTCGATGGCCGCGATGCTCGCCGCTTATAACGCAGGTCCGAGGCGCTATGATGCGCACCTTGCGAGCGGCCGCGCACTGCCGGCCGAGACTGTCGCTTACGTCGCGAAGATCGCGGCGATGATCGACGGCAAGGTCCCTGTGATGCGCTTGGCCGGCGCCGCCTCGCGCAAATCCTGGTCGCTTGGGCCGATCTTCGTCGTGCGATCTAGTGTCCACCATGATGGCGAGTTCGGGGCGGTCGATCGTCCTTCCGGTCGACCATCGAGCGCGCCTTCGATCGTCGATCTGTCGGCGCTCATGCCACCGTCCGATGGCCTCTTCGTGCGAAGACTGCGCGCAGATGGAGAACAGCGATGAGCATCGAGTTTCCACGCTTCACGGCGTGCGCAATCGTAGAGATGGCGGAGGGCAGCGGGTCAGGCCAGGCAACAACTGTGGGAAGGCAAGATAAAAAGCCGCACATCGCGGCTTGGACGGTCGGTTGTTTTGCTTCTGCTTTTTCCGATTTTTTGCACATCGTGGATCGTCGTCACGATGTGCGCGTCTTTATTTTCGCGAATGATTTCAGTGAATATCGCACATCGCGAGTTCAGCTATGACACGCGATGACGATTTCCATGTTCGCCCAGGGCGCATCCGCTCATCGCGAGCGCAGCGCGCCTTGCCTTTTGTCGCTCAGGCGCTCGCCGCCGCGCAGAGGGCCGGCGGCCGCATCTCGCGCTCCGGCAAGATCACCGCGGGCCGCGGCCCGCATTTCGCGCGCGGCCGCGTCGCAAGCATCCGCGCCAATCGCTTCATCACCAGCCGCACGCGATTCTGCACCGTCAAGGCGCTCGTGGTCCGCAACAAGAGTCCGCGCGGTCCGCTCGCCCGTCATCTCAACTATCTCCGCCGTGATGGCGTCACCCGTGACGGCGAGCGCGCGAAGATGTTCGGCCCGGAGACCGACGACGCCAACGTCAAGGAGTTCACCGAGCGCTGCAAGGACGACCGGCACCACTTCCGCTTCATCGTCTCGCCCGAAGACGCGAGCGATATGGAGGATCTGAAGCGGTTCACCCGCGAACTGATGGCGCAGGCCGAAAAGGATCTCGGCACGAAACTCGAATGGGTTGCGGTCGATCACTGGAACACCGACAACCCCCACGTCCATGTCATCGTGCGCGGCCGCGCCGATGATGGTCGCGACCTCGTGATCGACCGCGACTACATCAAGAGCGGGATGCGCGATCGTGCGCAGGATCTCATCACCCAGGAACTTGGACCGCGCACCGATCTCGACATCAGCCGCGCGCTGAGCCGTCAGGTCGAGGCCGAGCGCTGGACCCAGCTTGACCGCCAGCTTGTCCGCGACGCCAACGAGCAGGGCGTCATCGACGTGGCGCCGTCACCGGACCGGCAGCCCGACGCATACCTGACGCAAAAGGTCGGACGCCTGCGCCACCTCGAACACCTCGGCCTTGCCGAGACCATCGGCTCCGGTCAGTGGATCATCGCCAAGGAGGCGGAATCGACGTTGCGCGACCTCGGCCAGCGCAACGACATCATCAAGCGGATGCACCGCGCCCTCGACGAGCAGGGCATCGCACGTGGCGCGGCCGACTATGTCCTGGCCGGCGAGGCGCATGGCGCCCCGATCATCGGCCGGCTGGTCGAACGCGGCCTCGACAACGAATTGGTTGGGACGGCCTATGCCGTGGTGGACGGCGTCGACGGCCGCACCCACCACATCAAGCTCCAGGACATCGAGTCGGCCGGCGACAGCGCGCCGGGCTCGATCGTGGAATTGCGATCCTTCGAGGACGCGAAAGGCGAGCGCCGTGTCGCACTGGCGGTCCGATCCGACCTCTCCATCGAGGCGCAGGCGACGGCGAACGGCGCGACCTGGCTCGACCGCCAGCTAGTCGCTCGCGACCCCGTTGATCTTGGCGGCGGCTTCGGTCTGGAGGTGAAGCAGACGATGGAGGCCCGCGCCGCACATCTGATTCAGGATGGCATGGCGCGGCGCGATGGCGAGCGCATCCTATTCAACCGGAACCTGATCGGTACGCTCCGGCAACGCGAGCTGGACGCGCTCGGCGACACGCTCGCGGCCGAGACCGGTATGCCATTCCAGAAATCTGCTGAAGGTGAATTTGTCGCCGGCACGTACAGCCGGCGCTTTGCACTCGCGTCTGGCCGCTTCGCCATGATCGACGACGGCCTCGGCTTCAAGCTGGTGCCATGGACCCCGTCGATCGAGAAACATATCGGGCGGCATATTTCCGGGGTGGCCCGCGCCGATGGCGGCGTCGATTGGTCGTTTGGTCGCAAACGGGGGCTCGGGCTGTGAAGGCTAGGGTGCGCGGACCCGTGGCGGATGGGCATGGTCGCTGCCCAGCGGTTTGATCTTGAAATCCAGACTGGCCTGGCCTATGTAGGTACTTGCCTACATGGAGGTGCGTCGTGACCATCACCACTCTTTCCAGCCGCGAGCTGAATCATGACGTCAGCAGCGCCAAGAAGGCCGCACAAGACGGCCCGGTCGTCATCACCGACCGGGGCAAGCCCTCCCATGTGCTGATGACTTATGACGAGTTCTGCCGCCTCAGCGGCAAGCGCTGCCGTTTGACCCAAGCCCTCGCCATGCCGGGCCTGTCGGACATCGACTTTGATCCGCCGCGTGTCGAGATCGCGCCGCGCGGGGTCGATCTGTCTTGAATTATCTGCTCGACACCAACGTGGTTTCTGAACTGCGCAAGATCGGCGACGGAAAGGCCGATGCCAGGGTCGCAGCATGGGTCGATACCGAGGACGCCGAGAGCTTCTTCATCTCGGCAATCACCATCCTTGAGTTGGAACGCGGCGTGCTCGGCATCCAGCGTCGCGACGCCGCGCAGGGCGCGCGCCTGCGCGCCTGGCTGGACAATCATGTCCGGCCGGAGTTCGCCGGACGCATCCTGCCCATTGATGACCAGATTGCGATGCGCTGCGCGCATCTGCATATTCCCGACCGGCGCAACGAGGTCGACGCGCTGATCGCCGCGACGGCGCTTGTCCACGGCTTGACCGTGGCGACGCGCAACGTCCGGGATTTCGAGGGCACGGGCGTTGTCGTAGTCAACCCTTGGCAGGATTGATCCGGTCTCACATGTCGATGATCCGGCCGGCATGTTAGCGGCCGCTGCTCAAGGGCTTCCTGCGAAAGTGAGAGTTGAGCGATGGACGTCTTCGACCGGCTGAAAGCAGCCACAGCAGACGACTGGCAGAGCTACGTCGACCACGACTTCGTCCGCCAGATGGGCGCTGGCACGCTGCCGCAGGCGGCGTTCCGAACCTATCTCGTGCAGGACTATCTGTTCCTGATCCAGTTCGCCCGCGCTTATGCGCTCGCGACCTACAAGAGCCGCACGCTGGCGGACATGAAAGCGGCGCAGGCGGGGGTGGCGGCCATCCTCGACGAAATGGATCTTCATGTACGGCTGTGCGGCCGCTGGGGGCTGTCACCGCAGGACATCGAAGCCGCGCCCGAGCATCAGGCGACGATCGCCTATACCCGTTTCGTGCTGGATTGCGGCGCGGCCGGCGACCTGCTCGACTTGCATGTCGCGCTCGCCCCGTGCGTCATTGGTTATGCGGAGATCGGCCGCCACCTGGTGCCAGAGGGAGTCGACGCGCTCGGCGACCATCCCTATCGCGAATGGATCGCCGAATATGCAGGCGATGCCTATCAGGCTGTTGCGGCCAAGGCGCGACGCCATCTCGATGACCTGGCCGCGCGGGCGATGACCGAACGGCGCTTCAATGAACTCGCAGCGCTGTTCGGCAAGGCGTCGCGACTCGAAGCCGACTTCTGGCAGATGGGATTTGATGGGGGTCGCTGATCGCTATGTCCAATGTTGACGATTTTCCGCACGCCGCAAGTCTTTTTTCGATCACCTACGCTGTTCTACGATAACTGACACAGGCGCAGTTGAAATCTCCGCACTCCTTGCTCTTCTACGGAATATTGCAACGTGCAGGGAGATTTGCTCGCTGTGTCAGCCAGTCGAGTCGTGTGGGGCCAGATCTGCGTCGTGTTCGCGATCGTGCTGCTCGCGGTCTGGGCCGCGACGCAGTGGGTTGCGTGGCGGCTCGGCTTTCAGCCACAGCTCGGCTCACCCTGGTTCGCGCTGGTCGGCTTGCCGATCTATCCGGCGCCGGCTTTCTTCTGGTGGTGGTTCTTTTTCGATGCTTACGCGCCACACGTCTTTCTGGAGGGCGCCGGTATTGCGGCTTCGGGTGGACTCGTCGCGATCGCTGTCGCCATCCTCATGTCGATTTACCGGGCGCGCGAAGCCAAGGACGTGCGTACCTTCGGCTCGGCTCGCTGGGCCGAGCCGGATGAGGTCCAGTCCGCGGGTCTTCTCGGCGACGATGGTGTCGTTCTCGGCCGGCTTGACCGAGCCTATCTGCGACACGACGGCGCCGAGCATGTCCTGTGCTTTGCGCCGACACGATCCGGCAAAGGCGTCGGTCTTGTCGTGCCGACGTTGCTGACCTGGCCGGGCTCGTCGATCGTGCATGACATCAAGGGAGAGAACTGGGAATTGACGGCGGGCCTGCGCGCCCGCTTCGGTCGTGTGTTGTTGTTCGATCCCACCAACGCCGACTCGGCCGCCTACAATCCGCTGCTCGAGGTGCGGAAAGGCGAGTGGGAGGTGCGGGACGTTCAGAACGTCGCCGATGTACTGGTCGATCCGGAAGGTTCGTTGGAGAAGCGCAATCATTGGGAGAAGACATCCCATTCGCTCCTGGTCGGCGCGATCCTCCATGTGCTCTACGCCGAGAATGACAAGACACTCGCCGGTGTCGCGGCCTTCCTGTCCGATCCGCGCCGGCCGATCGAGGCGACATTGTCCGCCATGATGACGACGCCGCATCTCGGCGAGAAGGGGCCGCATCCCGTCATCGCCAGCGCGGCGCGCGAGTTGCTCAACAAGTCCGATAACGAAAGGTCGGGCGTGCTCTCAACTGCCATGTCATTCCTCGGCCTGTATCGCGATCCCGTCGTCGCGGCCGTCACTGCCCGCTGCGATTGGCGGATCGCGGATCTCGTGTCTGGTGAGAAACCCACGACGCTCTATCTCGTGGTGCCACCTTCCGACATCAGCAGGACGAAGCCGCTTGTGCGTCTCGTGCTCAATCAGATCGGTCGCCGGCTGACCGAGGACTTGCACGCGAAGGGCCGGAGACATCGGCTGTTGCTGATGCTCGACGAGTTTCCGGCGCTCGGCCGACTCGACTTCTTCGAGAGCGCGCTTGCTTTCATGGCCGGCTATCAGATCAAGGCATTTCTCATTGCTCAGTCCTTGAACCAGATCGAGAAAGCCTACGGCCAGAACAATTCCATCCTGGACAATTGCCACGTCAGGGTCAGCTTTGCGACCAATGACGAGAGGACGGCGAAAAGAGTCAGCGATGCGCTCGGCACCGCGACCGAGATGCGCGCCATGCAGAACTATGCCGGCCACCGTCTCGCGCCCTGGCTTGGCCATCTGATGATCTCCCGCTCCGAGACGGCGCGGCCGCTGCTCACGGCCGGGGAAGTGATGCAACTTCCGCCCGACGACGAGATCGTCATGGTCGCGGGCGTTCCGCCGGTCCGCGCCAAGAAGGCACGGTATTATGATGATCGGAGGTTCAAGGATCGGCTGCTGCCTGTTCCAAAAGACCCAAAAGCGGGCTTCGCCCCGAAACGCAACGACTGGTCTGCGTTGAAGCCCGTCGCCGTGCCAACGAGCAAGAGCATCGTCACACCGGAAGCTGCGACCGTACCAAATGGCGCGGCCAAGCCGGACGACGATCCTGCAAATGCCGGTCTCCGCCGCGAACCTGGGCTCGAGCGGCATAAGGATATCGCACCGGAACCGATGGCGACCGCCACCAACGAGTTCGATCCCGATGCCGACGAGTCGGAGCGCGAGGTTGTCGCCAATCGTGCGCTGGCACGCGACATGCGGTTGATAGCGCGGCGGATTGCTCTGGACCCCGGCGACGGCATGGAGTTGTAAGTCATGACGCAGCAGTCCGACATCGCGCCACCGTCCGGGAGGAAGAAGCGGCTATCGATCTATCTCGATCCGAACCTCTCGCATCGCTTGGCCGACCACGCGGGTCGCCGCGAGCAGTCGCGCTCGATGATCGCCGAAGCTGCCATCGCCTCATTCCTGTCACCCGACGCTGATGAGCGCCGGGAGGCCGCCTTGGCCAAGCGTCTCGATCGGATTGATCGCAACATTCAGCGTCTGGAGCGCGACATTGGCATCGCCAACGAAGCCTTCGCCATTTTCATTCGCGCCTGGCTGACATCGACCGCGTCTTTGCCGGAAGTCGCGCAGGCGTCGGCGCGTGCCAAGGGCGGCGAGCGTTATGATAGATTCCTAGAGGCACTCGGCCGGCGGCTCGCAAACGGGCCACGGCTCAGGCAAGAAGTGCCAGAAGACTGCCGGTGAGTAACTTGTTTCTATGCCAACTGCGTAGGTTAGCCAGCGCATATGCGGTTAATGTGAGCTTCCTTCCTAACGCCGTGCTTTTCGAACGTGCGGTAGAAACTCGTCTGAACTAAGGGACGTGCTCCCCTGTGCGCCAGGAATGCAGTAAAGCATCTATGGCATGTTCCGCTATGACGAGCGTATCAATCCAATCCATCGTGCGCGTATGCTTTGGAAAGGTGACGATGCCGTGAATTGCAGCAATGATAGTGCCGACCGCTTGTTTCGCAGATACGCGCGGGTTATCGCGGGTCTCAAGCAGTTCGCGGACAATTCTGTTGTAAAGCGAATAAGAACGATAGGCGAGCGGCCGAAAGGCACGCCGTCGTCGCCTTGGGCGTCAACTCTGACAGCTTTCGTGGATCGCCTGAGCATCACGAGAACTTCGCGCTTGCAGCCATCGATCCAGGAGTTATAGCACTTTAGCTTTTCGATGAAGAGAGACGCTTATCGAGGAAGGCATCAATGCCTTCCCCTGCATCTTCCTCCATCATGTTCTGCGCCATGACCTCGCTCGCCAACGCATAGGCTGCGGCGCGAGTGCGCTCGTGCTGAGCATAGAACATCGCTTTTCCGTGACGAATCGCAGCGGGGCTTTTGGCGATGATCACCTTCGCCAGATCCTCTATCGCGGTGTCAAGTTCGGCAGCGGGAACCGCGCGATTGATCAAGCCCCATTCCTCGGCGGTCGCCGGATCAATGAATCGTGCAGTCACAAGCATCTCGAATGCCCGCTTGGTTGGCACGTTGCGCGAAAGGGCTACCGCCGGTGTGGAACAGAACAACCCGACATTGATTCCAGAGACAGCGAAGCGCGCCTCATCCGAGCTACGGCCAAATCGCAACTAGCTACAAGTTGGCAGCCGGCAGCGGTGGCTAAGCCATGGACACGGGCAATGACCGGAATTGGCAGTGCGATAATCGTCTGCATTGCGTCGGTGCAGCGCGCAAAAAGCTGCCTGTAGTAATCAAGACGCGGGTTGGCTCGCATTTGTCGCAGATCGTGCCCGGCGCAGAACGCCTTGCCGGCGGCTGACAGAACCACGCAGCGGACCGACGGATCGGCTGCGATCAGCGCAAGCTCCTCCTTCAGAGTAGCCAGCAATTCCTCCGATAAACCGTTGAACTGAGCGGGACGATTGAGGCAGAGATTTACTAGGCTTAGGTGGCGTCCGCACCTGATCTCCG
The DNA here is from genome assembly GCA_026125985.1 of Bradyrhizobium sp. Lineage (GTDB taxonomy): Bacteria > Pseudomonadota > Alphaproteobacteria > Rhizobiales > Xanthobacteraceae > Bradyrhizobium. The sequence continues at coordinate 3,976 of JAHCKB010000021.1, read as the reverse complement.
GCACGGCTGTCCCAGTTAGACCTTCCTTATCAAACAATCAGAGCAGCACGGACGTCGTTGACAATTGCGGCTGACGTCCAAAAGGGTAATCAAATCCATAAAAGGAGCCCGGGACCCGTCATCGGACCTCGGGCAGTCTAGGGAGGGCGCACTTCGGCGCTTGCTGCCATTTACTGACGCCTTCGCGTCAGACCGCCGACGACGAGCGGGATCACGGGAAATCAAGTGATAGCCTGTGTGATGAAAGGCAAGGTTTCAGACTGTTCCTGCCATTGAGGAGAGAACATTGGGTCACTTCCCCGCAATCAACTCTGCAGCTTTCTCCGCCATAGCCATAATCGGCAGATTGGTGTTTCCGCTAATCACGGTCGGCATAAGTGAGCCATCGATAACGCGTAGATTGTCGACGCCTCGAACCCGCAGCTTGCCATCGACGACGGCGTCGCGATCTTCGCCCATACGGCAGGTTCCGACGGGGTGGTAGATCGTTTCTGCGCGTGCTCGTATCCACTTCTTGCGCGACTCCGGGCTCTTAAAGGCATCGGGATCGAGCTTCCGCTTAATGAGCTTTTGGAGCGCAGGCTGATCGATAATATCGCACATCTGTCTAACGCCCTCTTGCATGCTGACGAAATCGCTCTCGTCCGACAGAAAGCGTGGATCGATAGCGGGCATGTCCAACGGATTTGCCGAACGCAGTCGCAATGTTCCGCGGCTTTTCGGACGAAGCTGGCAAACGCGAATGCCAAAGCCGTGCGGTACACGCTCGCCCGGCGGCGGATTTCGAAGCGCGACGATGAGATGAGCCTGCCACTCGGGCCACTGCGAATGTTTATCGGGACCCCAGAACGCTCCAGCTTCAACGCCTTGGGAGGTGGCGGGACCCGTGCCGCGGAACATATATCGCGCGCCCGCTAAGCCACCTCGGATTAATCCGAGATACGGAGTCAGTGTGATGGGTTGGGATGCCTCCAGCCGGATTGCGCAATCGAGGTGATCCTGCAAGTTGCTGCCGACGCCTGCGGAATCGATCACGGGCTTGATGCCGAGCGATCGCAGATGTTCGGCGGGTCCAATTCCCGACAGCATCAACAATTGTGGTGAGCAGATCGCGCCGGACGTCAGCAATACCTCGCGCTCCGCGGGGATGATTACCTCACGTCCGCCTTTCTCAATCACGACGCCCCGAACGCGCGTACCCTCCAACGCCAGCCTCCGAACCTGGCAGTTGGCCATGATGGTCAGATTGCTCCGCCCCTTTCCTTGATCGAGAAACTTGAATGCTCCGGAGCGTTTGCCATCCGCGATGGTGAGTTCGTAGAAGCCCGCGCCGATCTGAGATGGGCCATTGAATCCGTTGTTCTCGGGCAGGCCGGCTGACTTGGCGCTTTCAATGAAGGCTTTCGAGATTGGATGTTGCAAGGTGCCGTAAGACAAGCGGATAGGACCAGAATAGCCTCTGTCTTGATTGTGCTGGGACGTAACTCCGCTGGCGTCCTCGATCTTCCTCAAATAGGGGCGAAGGCTTTCGTATCCCCATTCCGGCAGGCCCTGCGCCGCCCACGCATCGTAATCTGCGGGGTTTCCCCGGATCGCTATCATAGAGTTGATGGCAGATGATCCTCCCACAACCTTGCCGCGGGGAATGTAGATTTTGCGGTTATTTAGTCCGGATTGAGGTTCAGTCCAAAACTGCCAGTTGTGTTTTGGACTCGTATAGAGCACGCGAATGCCTGCGGGCATATGAACAAAGATTGAAGAAGCAGGAGATCCAGCCTCAAGCAGCAACACCTTCACGTTGGGATCTTCGCTCAATCGTGCGGCAAGCACGCACCCTGCCGATCCTGCGCCGACGATGACATAATCATATCCCGAGAGCTTCATTTCCATCCCCTATTTTTGTCAAAGCCGGCGAACGGCTTGTTCGTGCAACGACCAAAACCGCCAAGTCCAGATTGCGGTTTGAGACTTGCAAAAGGCACTTCCGAACCCTAGTCTATCCTACCAATCTGGTAGGACCATTTATAGTGACCAGAGATTGGCCGTCAATGGAGAGGTCATCTCATGTTTCCATCCTGGAGAATTGCAATCCTGCTTTTCAGCGCAGGATGCCTCGTTCTGCTGCTAGCTCCCGAATCCGCTGTCCAGCCAGAAAAGGCGATGGTCCAACGCGCGATATGGGCTCTGGGCCCCTAACCGCGCTCAGGAGGTTCCAATATCGATAATCTGCCGCTCATTTAGATTTTGAATTGCTGCCGAGTCGTACTTCAGTACGGATTTGAGAATGTACGCCGTATCTTCGCCTCGTCGTGGCGGGCTTTTTGTATATTCTATCTTCGTCCCGGAAAACTTGATCGGGTTTGCAACGAGAGGGGCTGTTGTGCCGGCAGAGTGGGGAAGCTTGATCTGCATCTCCCGATGGATCACTTGTGGGTGAGCAAACACCTCATCCAGTCGATTGATAGGCGCACAAGGGACCCCCACGGGCTCCAGAATAGAAATCCAATACTGGGTCGTCTCCCGTACCAGATGGTCATCCAGTAGGGGTATAAGTTGGTCACGATTTTTGAGCCGATCCGTGTTCGTGACGAAGCGACCATCGGTCGCCAATTCTGCCAGACCAGCAGCAGCACAGAATTTCCGGAACTGCTGGTCGTTGCCGACAGCGAGCACGAACGAGCCATCCCTTGTCTTGAAGACTTGATAGGGGACGATATTTGGATGCGCGTTGCCGTATCGCTTGGGAGGCACGCCGGTTGTGAGGAAGTTCAAGTTCTGGTTGGCAAGAACGGCGACCTGGACATCCAGCAGTGCCATGTCGATGTGCTGTCCTTCCCCGGTACGCTCGCGATGCAGTAACGCGGAGATGACACCCGTCGCGCTATACATACCTGTGAGAATATCGACGATCGGAACTCCGACCTTCTGAGGGCCTCCGCCGGGTCTGTCGTCACTCTCTCCGGTAATACTCATCAGGCCGCCTATAGCCTGAATAGCCATATCGTATCCTGCTACATCTTTCATCGGGCCGGTCTGGCCGTAGCCGGTGATCGAGCAGTAGATAATGTCAGGCTTCAGTTTTTTGAGTGACTCGTAGTCAAGGCCGTAACGCGCCATGTCGCCAACCTTGTAGTTCTCGATCACGAGATCAGCCTGCTGGGCAAGCGCGCGAACAATGGCGCTCCCCTCCTCAGTCGATATATCGACGCATATCGAATGCTTGCCGCGATTAGCACTCAGGAAATACGCGCTTTCGGTCGTGTCGACTCCGCCGTCTTTCCGCAGAAAGGGTGGGCCCCATTGCCGCGTATCGTCGCCCGTTCCTGGACGTTCGATCTTCCAGACCTCAGCTCCGAGATCGGACAGCAACTGTCCCAGCCAGGGCCCAGCGAGAATTCTTGAAAGATCGAGCACTCGGTAACCCACCAACGGTCCAGCCATCACACTTCCCTGACATTTGCGCGTCGAATAGCCACACGACCCGCGCGGCTTGCGTCAGTGTAATTGGACACACCAAAATGGTCAAACCACACTGGGACGATGAATGATGGAGGTGGTCGGTGCTTTGTCGCGCTGGAGACGCGGCGCTAGGAACGTTGTCTCAATGTGGCGAAGCTTGACATCTCACCATGAACAACTTACGGTCATACCAAATTGGTTTATCCAATTAAAAAATGAAACCGGGAAGAACGTGAAGCGGGGTCCTGCCGAATGGCTCGAGTAACTCTCCAGAATGTCGCGAAATCCTTTGGTGGAGATCGAGGGCCGTGGGCGGTCCAGGACTTTTCTCTGGACATCGCCGATGGCGAGTTGGTCGTTTTCGTCGGACCGTCAGGTTGCGGCAAGTCCACGACGCTGCGCATGCTGGCGGGGCTCGATGACGTTACCTCGGGCAAGATTCTGATCGGCGGAAAGGACGTCACCGCGCTTCCACCAAAAGATCGCAACATTGCGATGGTGTTTCAGAACTACGCTC
>JAHCKB010000209.1 GCA_026125985.1 Bradyrhizobium sp. | reverse complement strand
CTATGAGCAGCAGCCGGGTGCGGGATTGTCCGTACGCAAATATGTGCTGCAGAAGCGCGGCATCATTTCCTCGAGTGCCCAGCGCAAGCCGGGCGCAACCATCACGGCGACTGCGAAAGCGGAGGTCGATTACCTCCTGTCGCGGGTGGCGCGATACGACCGCCGCGCCAATCTGCAGCCGCAATCGAGCGCCGCCGGCTAGTCATGGCTGAAGTCGTCAAGCCGCGTCCGGCGTCTACCATTCTCCTGTTGCGCGATGCCGAGGCGCGCCGGGAGATCGAGGTCTTCATGATGGTCCGCCATTACGAGATCGACTTCAATTCCGGCGCGCTGGTGTTTCCCGGCGGCAGCGTCGACAAGGGCGACGACGAGATCATCGCCAACTCCGCGCTCTATTCGGGCGGCGAGGGGATGGAGGCGGGCGAACTCAGCTTTCGCATCGCCGCGATCCGAGAAACCTTCGAGGAGAGCGGCATCCTGCTGGCGCGGCCGAAGGGCTCGAAGGCGTTGGTTGACGCCAGGCATGCCGGCGAAATCGAGGCGGCGCATCGCGCGGCGTTGTCGGATGGCAAGACCAGCTTCCTGAAGGTGCTTGCGGAGAACGATCTGCTGCTCGCGCTCGATGAACTCGTGCCCTATGCGCACTGGATCACGCCGGAGGGCATGCCCAAGCGATTCGACACCTGGTTCTTCCTCGCTGCCGCACCGCCCGATCAGTTGGGGGCGCATGACGGCAAGGAATCCACCGACTCCATCTGGGTGTCGCCGCGCGAGGCGCTGGAGGGCGGCGAGACCGGACGCTTCAAGCTGCCGTTCCCGACCACCCGCAATCTGATCAAGCTCGGCAAGCAGGACAGCGTGAAGTCGGCGCTCGACGACAGCCGCGGCAAGGACATCGTGACCGTAACTCCGGTCATGACCAAGACCGCCACGGGCCGCGTGCTCCGCATTCCCCTGGAAGCGGGGTATGACGGCGACGTGTTCGAGGTTGGTGCCGCCGGCTGACGCAATCCCGCCTTTGGATTGATGCCGGCGGCAGACCATCAACCCAGGCCAGCCCGCGGGTGGTGACGGGCTGCGCAGGGGACGGCACCGGACCCCGGCAGCCGGGTATTCAGGAAGAGCCGCCGCCCGGGTTCGGCCTTCTGGGGCGAGCACGGGATGCCAGCCGGAAACGGCGGCCGGCCTGCCACAGACGGGGCCGATGGCCCGGGTTTACGACAAATTTCAACTTGTTCCCCCAGCCCCGGAAGACGTCGTATATTGGGGCCGATTGGAGATCGGTCTCGCCCGCATGACTGCCGAAACGCCATCGAATCCGCCGAGTAATCGGGTGCGCTCGCTGTCGATCGGCCAGATGACCTTCGGCAGCTTCATGCTGGTGCTGGCGGTCATCGTCGTGACCGGGGCCGCCAGCGTCATCGCTATTCGCCATATCGGTCAGACCTTTTCCGAGTTGCAGCGGCTGCAGAGCGTCGGCGATCTTGCGGAGGATATCGACCGGCGCATGAACGAACTGCGGCTGGCCGCGCGCGACTACGTCACCAATCCCGGCAGCCAGGCGACCCCGATTGCGGAGGCCACGACCGCGCTTGCCGAAGTCCTGAAAAAGACCCGCCTTGAGCTCGCTCCCGAGCAGCAGGACATGATCGACGGCGTTACCGAGCGACTGGCAACCTACCGCTCCGGCATCGAACGGATTTCGACCCTGATCGATCATCGAGCCGATCTCATCACCAGACTGCCGCCCCTGCGCGACAGGCTCGATGCCGCCATTGCGGAGAGCACGGATACTGCCGTCAATGCCGAGCTTTTTCGGTTCCATAACCGGATCGCCACGGGGCTGCTCGCACGCAATCCCTCGGCCGCCGAGGTTGCCGCGCAGGGCATACTCGCGTTGACGATCCCGGATCGAAAGCTGCGCGAGGCTGCCAACAATTATGCCGAAGCTGCCATCGCAATTTCCATCCGGGAGCGGCAGATCGCCGAGATCGACAAGGAAGTGCTGGGCACCGAGGGACGGCTGATCCAGCGCGTTACCGAGTTGCTTCGCGAGGTCAGCGCCCGGCGCGGCCGGGTTCTGTCGTTTGAATTTGCCCGTACGCTGGGGGAGGCCAAATGGCAAAGCATCGTGCTCGGCAGCATGGGCGTGCTGATCGGTCTGTTTGCCGCCGGGCTTGTCGTGCGCCGAACGGTGCGCCCGCTGGCGCGGATCGCAACCTCCATCCGGTCGATCGCGGGTGGCGAGAAGGACGTGTCGATTCCCGCAACCGACGTCGACAACGAGATCGGCGATATTGCCCGCGCCGCCGAAGTGTTTCGTCAGACCCTGGTTGACGCCGATGCCGCACGGGAGGCTGCGGTGCGCGCGCTTGCCGAGCAGCGACAGGCGGAGGAAAGCTACCGGAAACTGTTCGAGTCCTCCGTAGACGGCATTTACGTGACGACGCCTTCAGGCGACCTGCTGGACGCCAACCCGGCGCTTGCGCGCATCATGGGATACACCACGCCGCAGGACCTGATTGCCGCCATCGGCGACATTGCGGAGACGATCTATGTGCACAAGTCCGCCCGCGAGGAATATCAGAAACTGATGCAGCGCGACGGCATGGTGCGCGAGTTCGAGTATCAGGTCCGTGCGCGAGACGGCACGGTGCTCTGGTTGTCGGACTCGGCCGGCGCCGTGCGCAACGAAGCCGGCGAGATTATCCGCTACGAAGGCGTGGTGCGCGATATCACCGACCAGAAGCGCGCGGAAGAAGCCGTCAGCGAAGGCAGACGGTTGCTGCAACAGGTGATCGACACCGTCCCGGCGGTCATCAACGTCAAGGACAGGGAGCTGCGCTACGTCCTCATGAACCGTTACATGGCCGGCATTTTCGGCATCGAGCCGCAGGATGCGATCGGCCGCACCACCGGCGAGCTGATGTCGCGCTACGGTGCGGAAAAGACCGACGAACATGACAAGCGGGTGCTGGCGGCGGGCAGGGAGCTCGGCTTTTACGAGGAGGAATACAAGGATTCTGCCGGCAATATGCGGCAGTGGCTGGTCAACAAGCTGCCTTTGCTGGATGCGGAGGGCGAGATCGAAAACATCGTCACCGTCGCGCTCGACATCGGCGAGCGCAAGCGTGGCGAGCAGGAGATGCGAAAGGCCCGCGATGCGGCGGAATTGGCGTTGCGTAACCTGCGCGAAACCCAGAATTCGCTGATCGAGGCGGAGAAGCTCGCAGCACTCGGCCGTCTCGTCGCCGGCGTTGCGCACGAGGTCAACAACCCCGTCGGCATCAGCATGACGGTGGCCTCCGCACTCGAGCGCAAGACCGCGAATTTTGCCGCGGAAGTCGCGCGCGGAGATCTGCGCCGCTCGAGCCTGAACGAGTATCTCGAGACCAGCCGCGACGCTTCCTCGCAGCTCGTCGCCAACCTCAACCGGGCTGCCGAACTGATCCAGTCGTTCAAGCAGGTGGCCGCCGACCGCAACTATTCCGACAAGCGTACATTCGACCTCGGCGATCTCACCGAGCAGGTGGTGATGAGCCTGCGGCCGGGCCTGCGCAAACACAACCTCGCGCTCAACGTGGAATGCCAGCCCAATCTCTCCATGAACAGCTATCCCGGTCCTTACGGGCAGGTGCTCACCAACCTGTTCCTGAATGCGGTTGCACATGCTTTCCCGGACGGGCGCCCCGGCAAGGTGGACATACGGGTGCGGGAATCCGGCAAGGACAATGTCGAGATCCTGTTCTCCGATGACGGTGTCGGCATGAGCCTCGATGTGCGCCGCCGCGCCTTCGATCCCTTCTTCACGACGCGGCGCGACCAGGGCGGAACGGGGCTCGGCCTGCACATCGTCTACAGCATCGTCACGACGCGTCTCGGCGGCAGGCTCGATCTGGATTCCGAGCCGGGAGGCGGCACGCGTATCCAGATTATCCTGCCGCGCGTCGCACCGGTCGAAATGGCGGCCGAATAGCACGGCGAAAAGCGGTCAATTGATGTCCGCAAGTCTGTGCAGGGTCGCGCGGAATATCTGGCTGGCCTTGCCCACCAGGGCGGTGCCATTCATCTCGCCGCGGTTTTCGCTGAAGGTTCCGGAGACGCCGACGCCGACCGGGGCCGGGCCGCCGAACAGCGGATTATCGTTGCCGCGCGGCGTGGTGTGTTGCTGCACCAGGACCTCGCCCTTGAACGTCTGGTCCTTCACAGTGTAGCTGCCGGTGTAAAACAAATAGGCGTCGCCGCCGAGGATCTGTCCATCGCGGAACAGAATCACCCCGCTGCCCTTGCCGACCCGCCCGTCCAGCAGGGTGACGTGGATTGAGTACAGCCCGTTCTTCATAACGTCCCAAGGCCGGCCTCCGTCGCCCAACGGTGCCCGGCTCCGGCATTTATGCCAAAGCACGGAAGGTGGTGCAACGCGTCAGATTAGCCGCGATCCCATCGCGACCGATTGCGGAACCGCCTTCGGCTATGTCAGCGCCAGGCGACCTGCGCATGACGTGGGCGGTATGCTCAAGCGTATTTCTTGTCCCGTTCGAGCAACTCAATGGAGATGCCCTGGGGACCGCGCAGGAAGCAGATGCGTACGCCGGGGCGGATGGTGGTCGGCTCCTTCGTGAACTCGACGCCTTTGGCCTTGATCTCGGCCGCAACCGCATCGATGTCCTTTACGGAAAGACCGAAATGATCGAGCCCCTGGTACGGCGTTGCCGGCGGAGCATTGACGCCGTCGCCGGCGGCCACCGGCGCAATGAAGACATTGGCGCCGCCGAGCTTGACGTCGATGCGGCCCGGGTTGCGCACGATTTCGCCGCCGAGGATGTCGCGCAGCCAGGCCGCTGTCGCCTCGGGGTCGGGGCTGCGCAAATGGACGTGGTCCCAGGTCACAACAGGCATCGTGGTCTCCTCGCTGGCATCCGCATTGTTGATGTTTGTGAGGCAAATCTAGCGGTGACAATTCCTCGGTGCCATCCCTTGCGGCCTGTGAGCGTCGCAATATTGCCGTGGCCTCATGCAACCAAACGTGCAATCGGGTGTTGAACGGGCGGCGGCTGATCCGAAGCGGCTGCCATCTCCGGGGGACTTGCGGTGCTTGCCGCTGAGGCCTTGCGATGTCGGCAGCGATCCGGCGGGAGGGACGGCGATGACGAGGCGCATGCGGTCCGTTGCCGGTTTCGCCGCAGGTCTTGCGGCGGTCGTGGTGGCGGAGAGCCTCGCTTGGGCGGCCCCGAACGATGCCCGGGAGAAACCGCGGCCCGTGCCGCCTTCTGTCCTCCAGTCCTCCGAAGAGACGGCAACGCCGGCGCAAGCGGCCGCGCCGGCCGGCCAGGATCCGATTGAGCCGGCGGCGACTGCGGCGGAAGTCCCGCCGGCGCCGCTGCTTGATGGACTGAAGATTTCGTCGCAGTCCTGGCGTCGGGGCGGGCTCGGTTCAAAGGCGTTGATCACTTTCACGGTGCGCAACACCAACGACTATGCCGTCAGGGATATCGGAATCGTCTGCGCCTTCGCGCGACGGGACGGCAGCCATCTGACCTATCGCAAGCATGTGATCCGCAATTCGGTAAAGAAGAAGAGTCGCAAGACCTTCCGGCGCGTTCATGTAGGCTTTGTCAACGTTAACGCTGCCAAAGCTAAATGTGCGCTGGTTGCGGCAAGCCGGATTTAACCCCGATTCCGCACCGCAGCGGCCAAACCGCCCGACACTCCCGGAAAAGTTACCACTCCCGGTGAACCCTGCCCCCATGCCTGGAACTAACTGGCATGGCGCCGGTTGGCAGGTAAATCCGCGCGTTGGCTTGGAGCGGTGACGGAAATGATGCCCTTGGCTCGGTACTTTGTGTTCGTCGGCGGCGCCCTCGTAGCGCTGCTGTTGGCATTCGATTTCTTTTCGCCGAAGGCAGTAGCCGAGAGCGGCATCCAGAGTGCGGGAATCGTCGACAAGTCCACACTGCGCATCAAGTCCGAGCAGAAATGGCCGGAGCGCATCGTGTTCGACACGACCCAGCCGACCATCGTTCCGAAGGCCGCCGAGACGCAGGCCGCGCTTCCGGGTCCGGAGGCGATGCCGGAAGTGACTCCCGGGGCTCGCGTACGCGAGACCTTTGCCCAGTTCGTTCCCGTCGAGCCGAAGAAGGCCGAGTCGAAGAAGATGGACTCCTCTGCGAAGAAGCGGAAGGTTTCCAAAGGACCCGGTCAGCCCATGCACCTCGCCCGCTACGGCGTGTTCGGTACCAGCACCTGGTAGGCTGAGCCTCGCAGATTACGGATCGGTCGAAGGCCGCAATTAATGCGGCCTTCTTAGTTCTCGTCCGCATCGCTGCACGCAAATTGCGCTGCCGCCGATGCGAGATGCTGCCGATAGAAACGACCCATCGTGGGGGCGGTGACAAACGCCTGAAAGGTAGCGGCAGGCAGTCGACAAAATTCCGCATACGCGCCACCGACATTCACCAGCAGATGACGCCGCTCCGTGTCGTAGCAAACGCGCTGCACCACCGTGCTTCGCGGTGTGTCGGTGCAGGCAAATGGTTCAAGCCCGACGACGCCACGGCCGCGCACTTCTACCGACTCCGTTGTCACGGGGGACATGCAGAGCAGGGCAAGCATGGCTGCGACGGAGCGGATCATTCGATTGCCGTGACCGATCGGGGCGATCCGGCGACCTTACTGCTTGGCTTCCTCGGATTCCAGGCACCGGTTGAGATACGCCGTGCGGTCGCGCGGCAACACCTTGTCCGCGTTGGCCTTTTGCATGCATGCGCGCTGCCGCAACTGTTCGGCCCTCCGCTTTTCGGCGGCTTCTCGATATTCGGGCGCCACCTTGGAGGGATCGACCAGCTTCTGCGCCTGTACGGAATGTGCAGCGAATAGTGAAATGATCGTGAGGGCAAAGACCGTTCTCAAAGGAGCCTCCCCAAAAGGGGTAGCCTAGACCCGACCCGGATACCCGCAAACAACCGGGGGGTGATTTTTCGCATTTGCCGATTTCCGTCACGGCCTTGAAGCTGGAATTTAGAATTTTCCTTCAGGATAGCGTTCATCCGCGCAATTTGAGCTTCGCGGTTACTGCCTCTCGCTCCGCCGGACCTCCAGGCCGGCGGAGCTTTTTGTTCGCGCTGTCATCGAATGCCGCTGTTCCCGCGATCCAGCTCAGCGACATCCCGCCGCGTGCGATGAATCGTTTCGAACTGGACCGCCTCATCAACGCAAGTAAGCTCACGGCAGCAAGCGTTCTTCTCGAGGCTGCAATTTAGCCTTCCGAAGCGGATACCTGCAGACGTCGACGCAATAACATTCCACAAGGGGCAGAATAGGGGGCCTTGGCCTGGCGGCCTGTTTTGTGGAGAACGAGGTGGCACTCAAACGGTCCGGCGCGGAGCGATCAGCAGCCGTGTGGAACCTGACCGATCCGTATGCGCTCGAACACGAAGATGTTCTCGCTGCATTGGGGACGGAGCGATACGGCCTTAGCGGCGTGGAAGCGGCCGCTCGACTCAAGGAAAGCGGACCTAACCGGCTGCCGCCCACGCCGAAGCGGAGTGCGATTGTCCGGTTCCTATCTCACTTCAACAACATTCTGATCTACGTGCTGCTCGGTTCCGCAGCAATTACTGCGAGCCTTGGTCACGTGGTCGATACCAGTGTGATCATAGCCGTGGTGATCACAAACGCGGTCATCGGCTTCGTCCAGGAGGGGCGCGCCGAACAGGCGATGGACGCCATTCGGCACATGCTTGCCCCGCGCGCTTCGGTACTCCGCGACGGTAAGCGGGTCGGTGTCGACGCAGCTGAGATCGTGCCGGGCGATATGGTGCTGCTGGAAGCGGGCGAACGGGTTCCGGCGGATCTGCGGCTAACTTCGAGTTCCGGGCTCAGGATCGAGGAAGCGGTTCTGACCGGCGAGTCGGTGCCGGTTGACAAGGTGACGTCCGCAGTCGAGCAGGCGGCGCCTCTTGGTGAACGCTCGAGCATGGCGTTCAGCGGAACACTCGTTGCTGCGGGAACGGGCCGTGGTGTCGCTGTGCGCACGGGCAGCGATACTGAAATCGGTCGTATCAGCAGCATGCTCTCGAAGATCGAAGTGCTGACTACGCCGATGGTCAAGCAGATCGATGAGTTCGCGCGATGGTTGACTGTCTTTATCCTCCTCGTCGCCGGCAGTCTCCTCGCCTATGGCTACTATGTTGGGCATCTGCCGTTTTCCGAGCTTTTCATGACCGTGGTTGGTCTGTCGGTTGCCGCCATTCCGGAGGGGTTGCCGGCCGTGCTGACCATCACGCTCGCAATCGGTGTGCAGGCAATGGCTCGTCGCAACGCCATCGTGCGGCGGCTACCGGCGATCGAGACAATCGGCTCGGTCTCGGTCATCTGCACCGACAAGACTGGAACCCTCACACGTAATGAAATGGTTGTGGTATCTGTCGCAACGGCAGAGCATCTCTTTTCGATCGAC
>JAHCKB010000208.1 GCA_026125985.1 Bradyrhizobium sp. | reverse complement strand
CGCCGGCGTCGCGGCCTGAGGAGGGATGCATGAAGACATTCGTTGGTATCGATCTCGGCTCGACAACCACCAAGGCAGTTCTTCTCGACGAGGACCGCACGCCGATCGGCCACGGCATCACGAATTCGCGCTCGAACTATGCAACGGCGGCGCGGGTGGCGAGCCAGGAAGCGCGGGTCGATGCACAGTTTACCCTGTTTCGGCGGGCACTCGGCGACGCCGGCGGAGCGATCGAGCTAGAAAGCTTTCTCGGCGCGCTGGAGCGAGCGTTCCGGCTCGAGCAATTTCTCGAACAGCTCGACGATCTCGAACAGACCTGCATCGGACAGGTTCGGGGCGAGCGCTTCGCCAAGGTCGCATCCGGGGTGAAAAGTTCGCTCGGCGAGGTGTTCCAGCGGCTGCGTAACGAGGCGCCCGATCTCTATGCGCCCGGCGCCAAACGAAAATCGGACTTCTTCCGCGATATCGCTGGATCGCGCTACCACAACCATGCCGAGGAGGTCGCCCGCGATGCCGGTATTCCCTATGACCTCCTGCTCAACGTCTACGACAAGTCGATCATAGAGGTCGAGAACCGGCCGCCCGCGGGTGAGTTAAGCGAAAAGTTCCGGCGCGCGCTCGGGCGGGTGTTGAAAACGGAGGCGTCGGTAAAATCGGCCGCGGCCGACATCCAGAAGATGATCGAAAGAGCGCTCGCCGTCGATCTTGAGGAAACCTATCTGGTCGGCACAGGCTATGGCCGGGTGACGCTGCCATTCTCCAAGGAACACATCCGCTCGGAGATCCTTTGCCACGGTCTCGGCGCCCATCTGATGTATCCAAAGACGCGAACCGTGCTGGACATCGGCGGCCAGGACACCAAAGGCATTCAGATCGACGGCAGCGGTATCGTCGAGAACTTCCAGATGAACGATCGCTGCGCGGCAGGATGCGGCCGGTATCTCGGCTATATCGCCGACGAAATGAACATGGGCCTGCACGAACTGGGCCCCCTGGCGATGCAGTCGGACAAGCCGGCGCGCATCAATTCGACCTGCACCGTGTTCGCCGGGGCCGAGCTGCGCGACCGGCTTTCGCTGGGCGAGAAGCGGGAAGATATCCTGGCCGGCCTGCACCGCGCCATCATCCTGCGCGCGATCTCGATCATCTCCCGTTCGGGCGGCATCACCAATGAATTCACCTTCACCGGGGGCGTAGCCAAGAACGAAGCCGCCGTGCGGGAGTTGCGCAAGGTGATCAAGGAGAACTACGGCGAGGTCGTCATCAACATCAATCCGGACTCGATTTATACCGGCGCGCTCGGTGCGGCCGAGTTCGCGCGGCGGGCGCATTTGGGACAGGCCGACGGGAGCCAGCCATGACTATCGCAGCGGGAATCGATATCGGCACCAGCACGATCAAGGCGGCCCTGTTCAAGGTCGAGAACGGCGAGGAAACCTGGCTATCGCGATATCTCATACGCATACGACAACGCGATCCGCTGGAGCTGGCTCGGGTCGTTTATGATGCGGTGCTCGAGGATGCGAAGCTGCGCCCCGAGGACGTCGACTATGTGGCCACCACCGGCGAAGGGGAAAGCGTGCCTTTCCACACCGGCCACTTCTATTCGATGACGACCCATGCCCGCGGTGCGATTTACCTCAACGCGGACTCGCGGGCGGCGCTCGACATCGGTGCGCTCCATGGCCGTGCGATCCTGATCGACGAGCGCGGCAAGGTTCTGAGCTACAAGATGACGAGCCAGTGCGCTTCGGGTTCGGGCCAGTTCCTGGAGAATATCGCCCGCTATCTCGGCATCGCGCAGGAAGAAATCGGATCGCTGTCCTGCCAGGGCAAGGCTCCCGAGGTGGTGAGCAGCATCTGCGCCGTGCTGGCGGAGACCGACGTGATCAACATGGTCTCGCGCGGAATTTCGACTCCCAACATCCTGAAGGGGATCCATCTCTCGATGGCCGCGCGGCTGACCAAACTCTTGAAGTCGATCGGTGCGCGGGAGGGCGATGTCATGGTGACGGGAGGACTTGCACTCGACGGCGGCCTCGTTGCCGCGCTCGAGGAAGATCTCTCGCACATCAAGGACATGAAGATCGCCATCCGCAGCCATGCCGACTCGATCTACGCCGGCGCGATCGGGGCCGCGTTGTGGGGGGCTTTCCGCTTCGAGAAACTGGCGGCGGCCAACCGCGCGTCCAGGGCCGCATGAGCACGGAAGGGTAATGCCATGGCACTGATGATCAATGAAGCCTGTACGGCATGCGACGCCTGCGAGCCGGTTTGTCCGAACCAGGCCATTTCCGCCGGTGATCCCATGTATGTGATCGATCCGTTGAAGTGCACCGAATGCGTAGGCGCCGAGGATGAGCCGCAATGCAAGCTGGTGTGTCCCGCTGACTGTATCGTGCCGAACCCGGATTGGGAAGAATCGAAAGACGATCTGCTCGCCAAGTACGAGCAGCTCCATAGCTGAGCTTCACGCTACCGGGGACGGATCGCGTTCAGTCGAGGATTCCGATGAGTTTTACAAACCGGGTCAGTCAGGCCCTGCACGACGAGCACGGAGCGACCGTTGCATTGATGGAACGGGTCGAGCAGATGCTGGCGCGCGGTCGACGCACAGGCGCGCCGGACAGGACAGACAGCGGCGTTGCGCGCCTGCTCGCGGATCTGTCCTCCGGTGTCGAGGCCGAAATCAATCGTCACTTCGCGTTCGAGGAAGATCACATCTTCACCTATCTCGAAGCCATCGGCGATGCCGGTATTGGCGAGCACCTGACCGGCGAACATGCGGCGATGCGCCCGATCGGCGCGCGTGTTGCGGAGATCGCGCGCACCGCCGCGGCCAACGGGTTCACGGCGGCCGATTGGCAGGAATTCATTCAGCTCGCGCAGGAACTCAGTGACCGCATGCTAGCCCACGTTCAGAAGGAGGAGATGGCGTTGCTGCCGGTGATCGAGGAAAACATGGATCCCCAGACCGAGGAACGGCTCTATCAGGAATACGTCGAGAACGCATGAGGCGATCATGAGTGAAACCGCGTCGAACGTGGAGACCCGCCGGTTGCGTCCGGCCGATCTGGAACAGGTCATCGCCATCGATGCCAGCCATTTCGGGCAGGCGCGCCGCGCCTTTTTCGAGAAACGGCTGGCCAATGCCCGGGAGAATCCCGAGGACTATGTACAGGTAGGCATCGATCGGGGCGGGGCGCTGGTCGGCTTTGCGTTCACGCGCATTCTGCGCGGCGAATTCGGTCGCGATGAGCCGATTGCCATGCTCGATTCCATAGGGGTCTCGGCCGGCAGTCGCGAACAGGGCCTCGGTCATGCCCTGATGGACGGCCTTGCCAGGGCGTTGCGCAAGGCGGGCGTCGGGTCGCTGCAGTCCCAGGCCCGCTGGAGCGATCATGCCCTGTTGCGATTTTTCGATGCCTGCGGGTTCAACCTGGCGCCGCGTCTGATGCTGGAACGGTCCGCGGTGAGGCCGCTGCCCGAGCCCGTCGATAACGAATGAAGACAGACTGGATGGACGATCATGGCCCGAAACACCGACTTCGCTGTCCCGCATCATGTCGGCGAAACATCCGAGATCAGTCATGGGGCCGACCCCACACCGGATTTCGGGCCGCTCGCGCGTGACCGGATTCCGGTTCGGTCGATGACGCCAGGCGATCTGTCGGCGCTGGTGGCGATCGACCGCCGGATCACGGGTCACGAGCGAAGAAAGTACTTCGAGCGCAAGCTTGCCGGCGCCTTGAAGGACTCGGACGTTCGCGTATCCCTCGTGGCAGAGCTTGACGGTGTGCCCGTCGGTTTCCTCATGGCCCGTGTCGACTTCGGTGAATTCGGCCGTGTCGATACCACCGCGGTGCTCGACACGATCGATGTCGATCCCGATTATCGAAACAGGGGCGTCGGGCACGCCTTGATCTCCCAGTTGTTGATGAATCTCGCAACGCTGCGCGTCGAAAACGTGCGGACGGAAGTCGACTGGGAGGACCGGGAGTTGCTTGCCTATCTCGATAGCTGCGGGTTCCGTCCTTCGCAGCAACTGTGCTTCGATTGATCCCTGGACTGACCGCCGCCGGCATTCGCTGCCGGTCAGCTGTCCGGCAATATTCGCCGGATCACTTCCGCTGTGAACCAGGCAAAGGCGATGGCGCCCACCAGGCCTATCGCGCTGCCGAGGCGCGCCATCGTCGCATCGTCGCGCAGGATGGCGACCGCCAGTGTCGCAACAGCCAAGCCATGGCAGGCGGCATGAAGCCTGAGCGAACGGGCATTGGCGAACTCCGAGACGATCGGAGCTCCGCTGCCTGCGAACATCGAGGCGAGGAAGGGCATGATGCGCTGAAGAATGGCGACCAGGAATGTCAGGAGCCAGCCGAACAGCAGCAGGAAGCCGAACAGCGTGCCGCCGTTTCCGCCGGCAAGACCATACAGCGCGGCAAGGCCGGCCAGCAGCGTCGCCGGCAGCATGGCCCAGCCTGCTCGCACCAGAATGAATGACAGTCCGAGCCGCTTGCGCATGCCGGCCCTTAGCACACGATGCATCAGCCAGAGATGCGTCGCGGCCGCAGCCAGTCCTGTGAACAGCGCTATGGTCAGGAGACTGCGACTATCGGCAAGCGCTCCCAGCGTACCGAGCACGACCGCGGCTGCCGCCGCACCGAAGCCGGCGTAACTCGGCCGTTTCGGCGGCGCCGACGCCAGGGCGAACATC
Source organism: Bradyrhizobium sp. (assembly GCA_026125985.1). Taxonomy (GTDB): domain Bacteria; phylum Pseudomonadota; class Alphaproteobacteria; order Rhizobiales; family Xanthobacteraceae; genus Bradyrhizobium. Next base: position 3,748 of record JAHCKB010000208.1, on the reverse strand, counting down.
GGTATCAGGACGTGGCTGAAACCCAGCGCAAGCAGCCCCATGAAGCCGAATCCGCCGAGGATGAGGTGGGTGAGCGCGACGGCGGCGTGATCGGGCAGAAAGCCGGTCTCCTCGTTGATCGAAAGCGTGACCCCGAGTGCGATTGTCAGAATCAGCATCGCCAGCGCCGCCCAGCCGTAGGCGCCGACAACGCCGAGACTGCCCGCGCGACGCAGATTGTCCGCCAGCAGCACGCCGAACAGGAACAGGCCGGCCGCTGTCGCCACGGCGGCCGGCACAAGGATGCTCGGCTGCGCCAGATGCATGCCGACAGTCAGGGCGATCAACCCCGGCACGATGAGCCAGAAGGTCAGTCTGATCGGCCAGACCGCGTGCAGCGTGCGCCGCGTCGCGACGGGCAATAGCTGGACCGATGCGCCGATCGCGGTCGTCGTCAGAACGCCGAGGGTCAGCAGATGAACGGACGTCAGCGCAGGACCGAGCCCGCCACGAAATCCCACCGCGTCCTCCGCGCCGAGGAGTAGCGCGAGCCACATCAGGACATGGAACGCCGCCGCGCTTGCAAAGAACCGGAAAGGGATCGAGCGAGGCAATAACCGGCTCTTTGCGCCGCCGAGAAACCCAGCGGCGACGTTCATGGTCCCCATCGCTCCATGCGGACCATGACGCCATCTTCACAGTCCGCGCTTCCGCAAGACGATTCGAGGAGCTGGTGGCTCCATCCCCGGTCATCGAGCTCGGGATAGAGGAAGATCGGCTCCCGATCGAGGTGAGCCACCAGGACGGTGTCGGCCTCGCCGCTGTCGATCGCCTGCAGTATCGCGATCATCGGCTCCGGCGGCTCCAGGCCGCGGACGTCGATATGGACGGCATCGTCCGCTCGCCAAGTCCGGGACTCCTCCTCTGGTCGGGCGCAGGTCATGACGGCACCTCACACGGGCAGCTTATTGATAAATAAGTACCACAATACATGATTATACGCTATCAATTAGTGGTTCCACGTTCCACGGAGGCGGCGACACGCGGAAGATGCAGGAAGCGGTGACGGTTAATCCGGCTGTGCGGGTCCGGCGCGTGAAGGCTGCTGACCTCCCGCACGTGATCGCGCTCGATACCCGTGTGACGAAGATCGCCAAAGCGGAGTACTGGAACGGGATCTTCAGCCGATATGGCAAGCAACGAAGCGACGAGCGCTTCTTCCTGATCGCCGAGGGCCGGGTGGGGCAGTCGGCTGCGAGCTTTATGGGATTCATCATCGGGGAAATTCGCGCCTGGGAGTTCGGCTCCTCGCCCTGCGGCTGGGTGTTTGCACTGTCCGTTGAACCGAAAATGCGTCTGCACGGGATCGGCAGCGCGCTGCTGGAGGCAATCTCGGCCGAGTTCAGGAAGGCGGGTGTCAGCAAGATGCGAACGATGGTTGCGAGAGAGGCTCATCTTCCCATGCTCTTCTTCCGCAGTGAGGGCATGATGGCAGGACCCTACATCCAGCTCGAGAAGGAGCTCGATTGAAGCGATTTGGAAGAAGCTGCTTTTCGGATCTGCGGCGCATGCTGGCGGCGACGTCATGAGATTGCAGGTTTCGACCCGACTGGCGATCTTCGCCATCCTGGAATTGACGGCGCGCGATGGCAGGCACCTTTCCGTCGCCGAGATTGGCGAGAAATACGGTGTGTCCAGTCATCACCTGGCGAAAGTCATGCACGTCCTGGGACGCGCCGGCCTCGTCCGCTCGATCCGCGGTGCAGGGGGCGGATTTCAATTTGCCGGCAATGCGCGGCGCACCACCCTGCTGGATGTCGTGCAACTGTTCGAAGACCTGACCGCCGTTGAGGGAGCCGCCGCCGGCGATGCAACGCGCGAAGAGCGGACCTTGAGCGAGGTCCTGGGAGAAATCGACGACATCGCGCGTGCCACACTGGGGTCGATAACAATCGCGACGTTGCGCAAGCTGGTGGATCGTCGTCCCGCCGCCAACGGTCAGCACCTCAAGACGGGCGTGTCGCGCCGAAGAAGCTCGCCGCGTCCTTGAAGTGCGCATGCATTTTTGTGCATAGGAAGTGCAAACGACAATCGCTCGCAGGCAAATTTGCGCGGTGCGGTATGAATAATAGTGCCGGTCGCTTGACCAAAGTCAAGGAAAGGCGGTCCTTCAGCACGCTCAATAGCGGGGCCCATGCTGGAGACCCTTGCAATGTCTTCAAAGCTGACCGCTGGCGATCTGCAAGTCATCAACCGTGTTGCGGTGTTCAGGGGCCTGAAGCCGGAAACCGTTCAGCACGTCATTGCGCCGGCGACCGCGACGATGTTGCGTCCGCACGAATTGATCATGAGGCAGGAGGAGCCTGCGACGGCTTTCTTCATCGTGATCGACGGCTGGCTGAAGATTTCCCGCAATACCCAGTCCGGTGGCGAAACCGTCATCGACATGATGAAGAAGGGCGACAGCTTCGCCGAGGCGGCCGCGTTTTCAGGAGGGCGGTACATCGCCACGGCGGAAGCGGTGAATATCGCGCGCGTCGCGAGAATCCCGGCCGACCATCTCATCCGATGCATCCGCGAAAGCCCCGATATTGCCCTGGCCATGATCGCATCGACCTCACAGCGGATGCATTATCTGGTGCAGCAGGTCGAGCAGCTCAAGGCGCAAAGCGGTGTCCAGCGGGTCGCGGAATTTCTGGCGTCGTTGTCGGCAGCGGAGCAGGGCCGCTGTGCGCTCGCGCTTCCATATGACAAGATCCTGATCGCCGGCCGGCTCGGCCTCACGCCGGAGTCGCTGTCGCGTGCCTTCGCGAAATTGCGCGGAGTGGGGGTCACCATCAACGCTTCCAAGGTCGATGTCGACGATATCGTCGAGCTGCGCCGCATTGCGGCGGACGATCGCAACGCGGTGAGGGGCACGTTGCGGCCAGTCCGTTGACGGGAGTTCTGCTATCCGGCCTGCCCGCCACGGGACGAGATCGAGGGCCGTCGCGACGGGGAGCGATGCGATGCCGAGTCAGGTTCTTCAACCACGCAACTGGCAGCCGCCGGTCGGTTATGCGAACGGCATCAGCGTGGCGGCGGGACGTATCGTATTTGTCGCCGGGCAGGTCGGCTGGAATGCCGACCAGCAGTTCGTGAGCGAGGATCTCGTTCCACAGTTCAGGCAGGCGCTGGAAAACATTCTTGCGGTTCTGGCCGAAGCCGGCGGCGGGCCCGAGCATGTCTGCCGGCTGACGGCGTTCTGCATCGACAAGCCGGCCTACCTCGCAGGCCGACGCGAGCTCGGTCGCATCTGGAAATCCCTGATGGGAGATCACTACCCGGCGATGAGCATGATCTTTGTTGCCGACTTGCTCGACGCCCCGGCCAAGATCGAACTCGAGGCGACGGCGGTGATTCCTCCACCATGATGCGCGGCCGGTCCGCGACGGGCTGCCTTTCAGGCCTGGCCGGCCGAGCCGAGGGTGGCGATCAGACGCCGTGCCAGCGAAGCGGCAGCGACGCGGCGATAGTTAGCCGATGCGAGCGTGGTGCGCATGGGCTGGACTTGCCTCTGCACCAGCCGATCGACCTCCTGCAGCAGCTTCTCGTCAATGGAGCGCCCCGCAAGAGCCGCCGTGCCCGCGAGCAGGAACGGTCGCGAGTTCGTGCCGGTCAGCGCGACGCGGATCGAACCGATTTCGTTTCCGGACGTCGCGAGTGCGACCGCAACCCCTGCCAGCGGGAAATCGATGGCGGCGCGCGTGCGGACCTTCGCATAGGCGGA
>JAHCKB010000207.1 GCA_026125985.1 Bradyrhizobium sp. | reverse complement strand
CGGGCCAGGAATTCGTCCGCGGTCAGCGCTCCGCGCATGCGGCTGGCGGCCTCGATCAGGAGCAGATCGCCTGCGGCATGGCCGAACACGTCGTTGATGTCCTTGAAACCGTCGATATCGATGGAGAAGGCCGCGAGCCTGTGGGCCTTTTCGTGGGCTTCCGCGGCATCGAAGGCAAGACGTTCGTTGAAGGCGATGCGATTCGGCAGGCCGGTCATGCTGTCGTTGAAGGAGAGATGGTGGATGCGATCGGCGGATTCCGTGCGTACGCGCTGGTCGATGACATAGGTCGAGAAGCCCGATCCCATCGCCAGCAGCACTGCACCGACCGCCGTCATGCCCAGCATCGGCGCCGGGATCAGGCCGGACGGCAGCGTGACGCTCGCCGGTGAGATCGAGGCTGATGCCGACAGCGCATAGTGGATGGCGCAGATCATCAGCGCGAGCGAGATCGCCGCGCCGTGGCGGCACCAGCGCGTCACGGGACGATTGGCGCGATTGACGGCGATCGCGCCAAGACCGAGGCCGAGCAGTGACGTCAGCGCCAAACCGTAGCCATTCCAGCTCAATGCGCCCTCAAGGTGCCAGCCCTGCACGACGAAGTAGTGCATGGCGAGAACGCCTGTCCCTATGACGAGGCCGCCGGCTTCCGGTGCCAGCGCGAAGTGACGGCTGCCGACTTCGAAGCCGACCAGACAGGATGTAATGGCGACAATCAGGACAACGACGACAGCGACTGGTTCGAAACCGCCGGCAAGCTGTGGATCGAGCGCGAGAATGGAGACGAAAGTGGAGGCCCAGAGCGCGGCACCCGTGCCCACGGAGGCCATGAACAACCAGCCGGTGCGGGTCACGCCTTCGGTGGCGCGGGCACGGGCGAAATGGCGCATGCCGATCCATGTGCCGAACAGGCATACGATGCCTGCCATCAACACCAGCAACGGAGGATAGATGGCGGCGTAGGAGCCGATATCAGGCATGACGAGCTTCCCCGATCATCGAGGAAGTTACGCGCGCGCGGTTAATCGGTTGCCCGGCCTGGCCACAGCGGGCTGAGTTCACGCAGCCCTTTGCCTGTTATCGTTGAAATTGGTTGAATGCGCCGAGGGAGCCGGTCGTCTTGTTAGACCTGTTGTCGGTTTGTTAACGCTGTGGAAGCGGGAAGATGCCCATGAAATATGTGCTCTACTACTGGTCCATGATCCAGGGACGCGGCGAATTCGTCAGGCTTGCGCTGGAGGACGCCGGTGCTGCCTACGATGACGCCGCCCGCAGCGGCGACGGCATGTCGGCAATGATGCGGATGATGGACGGGACAAAGGGCACGCCGCCCTTTGCGCCGCCGTTCCTGCAGGCAGGCAAGCTCGTGATCGCCCAGACCGCGAACATCCTGCTTTATCTCGGCAGCCGGCACGGGCTGGCGCCGAAGGCGGAGGCCGGCAAATTGTGGGTGCACCAGCTTCAGCTCACCATCACCGATCTGGTGCTGGAAATTCACGACACCCATCACCCGCTTGGGCCGTCGCTCTACTACGAGGACCAGCGCGGGCCTGCGAAGAAACGCACCGATGAATTCTGGAACGAGCGCGTGCCGAAATATCTCGGCTATTTCGAGGGGCTGATGGAGGAGGGCGGCAAGGCCTACGTCACCGGGCGCAAGGCGACCTATGTCGACCTCTCCCTGTTCCAGATCGTCGCGGGCTTGCGCTATGCCTTTCCAAAGCGGATGAAGGCGTTCGAGAGCGAGATCCCGCGGCTGGTCGAACTGCACGACCGCGTCGCCGCGCGGCCGAACATCAAGGCGTATCTGGAAAGCGATCGCCGCATCGCCTTCAACGAGCAGGGAATCTTCCGGCACTACAGGGAACTGGACGCGTGACCGTCATTCCAGGGCGCCGCAAAGCGGCGAACCCAGAATCTCGCGCCGCGGCTGTCGGATTTCGGGGGGGGGGGCGGTCACGAAGCCTTCGCGCGCAGCGGATTGGACGTCGCTTGCCGGGCCAGCGGCATCGTGTAGGTCGTGGCGGTTCCGACGACGCAAGTCTCTCCACTGGCGTTCCGGACGATAGTCTCCAGCTTGCAGATCGGTTTGTCGTCGCGGACGTGTTCCACCTTGACGCTTGCGGTGATCGTCTCACCGACCTGGACGGCCTTGACGAAACGCCAGTTCGTTTCGAGGAACACCGTACCCGGTCCCGGAAGGTCTTCCGCGACTACGGCATTGAGCAGCCCGGTGGTCACGCCTCCCTGGACGATGAGGCCGCCGAACGGCGAGTTGGTCGCCAATTCGAGATCGTAGTGGATCGGGTTCCTGTCACCCGTCATTGCGGTGAACATTTCGACATCCCGCATGGTGGTCTTGCGGCTTCTCTCGGCCCGGGCACCAAGCGCGGGTTGGCCGGCGAGTGTTCGTGTCCATACTGAGTCGTTCGTCATGGCTGCCTCCTATGCCGCAAGCGATGGATTTGCCGATAGGCTTGCGATGTAATCCGTTTCCGACCTCATGACGACGCTCAGCTCCTTGTGAAGCTGCTTGGCCTCGGCGACGTTCCAAGAGAACGAGGCGATCGCATCGGTGACCTGCAGTAGCGGCAGGGAGAGCGTGTCCCGCTCGTGCTGATAGGATTCGAGCGCCTGCGTGCTGCCGATCGAAACGGCACGCGACAGCAACTCGGCATCGCGCAGGGAATCCGTTATGCCGTGCGCCGTCAGCGGATCCTTGAAATAACCGGCGTCGCCGACGAGGGCCCATCCGGCCCCCTGGCAGGATCGAAGATGGCTTCTTGCCCCGCCGAAGCCGCGCAACCGGCCGATCAATCCGGCCCGGTTCACGTTTGAACGCAGTCTCGGGCTGTTCATCTCGAGGACCTCGAGAAAGCCGCGCATCACGTCGCCGCGAAAGGTCGCGTGGAATTGTTCGGCGGGGACCGCCACGAAGATGCAGTGACCGCCATTGGTCGGAATGACGCCGGCGGCGGCATGATGTGCGAAGTACCAATGCAGCCCATCCTGCTGCATGCCTTCGAAGTGGCCGAGCACGACGCCCGAGGCAGAGGAGCCTTCAACATATGTCTTTGCATTGACGAGCTGCGCGACGGTCGACTGCCGGCCGTCTGCGCCGATGACGATATCCGCGCGAATGGTCGCGCAGGCGCCGCTCGCATCCCTCAGTGAGGCGCCGATAACGCGGCCGCCCGATGCGGTCTGCAATCCGGAAAGGGATACGCCGTGGCGGACTTCCGCACCGGCCTCGCGGGCTGCATCCACCAGCAGGGGGTCAAGCACCGTACGCCGTGGTGCAAAGAGACATTCGACGCCATGCTCCGGTCGTATGTCGACCTGAATTGCTTCGCCTTCGTAGTAGAACGTCGTCGAACGGATTGCGGGCGTCCCGGCTGCGGCCAATCTGGAGGTCAGTCCCCAACGGTTGAGCTGGAAAACCGCTCCCCGCATCAGTGCCAGCGTCGATATCGTGTCGGAGCCGTAGGCCTGCCGGTCGACGACCAGCACCCTGGCGCCGGACCTCGCCAGCAGCAGTGCGGTGGCCGCACCTGCGCAGCGTGCGCCGACGATGATCGCGTCATAGCGTGTGTCGAGACCGTGGAGCGCGTTCATGGGCGTTTCTCTCATGCGGCTACGCTAGCGAGACTGTGGTCGAGGTGAGCGGCGAGATCCGCAGCATCGTCGCCCGCTCCGTCGATGAAAGAGGATTTGCGCCGGCGCATGAACGGCAGACCCATCACATACATGCCCGGCGCTGAAACGACGCCGCCGTCATGCTGAATGCGTCCTTTGCGATCGAGCACCGGCACGTCGAGCCAGGAGTAGTCGGGGCGATATCCGGTTGCCCATATCACCGTGTCGATTTCAGCCTCGGCCAGATCCAGGCTCAGCCTCGCCTCCGGCCCGACATCGGTGGGCTCGTAGCGTTCGGCTGCGGGGAAGTCCTTGGTGAGGCCGTTCTCCTCGACCCATTCATCGATGCCGGCAAGCAACCGATTCATTTTCAGGTCGGCCAGCGCGCAGCAGTTGGCGAGCGAACCGGAGAATTGCGCCTTTCCGCCACCGAGGCCGACCAGCCTCCCGACAAGCTCCACGTCCGACTTGCGCAGACTGTTGAGGTCGATTGTCGCGTGGTCCGGTGAGCCAATGAGCTGGGGCGACGGCAGGTGCCGCGCTCTCTGGATGTCGTCGAGCGCATCGTAGCGGACATTCATCGCGCCGATGGCGTTCATCCACCACTGGATATCGTGTCCGCGGTAGGTGCGCGGCATCCGGACATGCTCTCCGACGCAGAGAACGACACGACGGCCGCTGGCCCGGATTTCCCGCGCGAGCTGGACGCCGCTTGCCGAGGCGCCCACGATCATCACGCCGCCTTGGGGCAGCAGAGCCGGATTCTTGTACTGAAGCAGCGAGAGGCTGGTCACCCCGGCTGGCAAGGCGGCACTGACCGACGGCACGGACGCAACATTGCAGGCTCCGCTCGCGATCACGAGCTTGCGGCAGCGCCATGATCCCTCGCTGGTCGAGAGCTCGTAGCCGCCGTCCCGCTGCCGGACGCGGGTGACGCGCGTTCCGGTCACGACCGGAGCACGCGAATGCTCGGCATAGCGCTGCACGAATTGGACGACTTCCGTCACGGCCATGAAGCCGTGCGGATCACTTCCGGCATAGGCGTAGCCCGGCAGGCGGGTTTGCCAGTTCGGGGTCAGGAGGCGAAGCGAGTCCCACCGCTCGGTCCGCCATGAATTGGCCACCTCGCCACGCTCGATCACGACATGGTCGATCGAGCGGGCCGTCAGGTGATTGCTCATGGCCAGTCCGCAGTGGCCGGCGCCGATGATGATGGCGGTCGCGGATTTCACGACACTCGCTCCTTGATCCTGGCGCCGGCGTCAGTTGACGCTGACGAAGACGTTGGTCGGGTTGGTGACGATGTCGAACACGGCCGATCGCTTCTGCGACTGGGCGACCAGGGCCTTGATGTCGTCCTCGCTGGCATCGGCGCGGATGTTGAAATGAACGCGGATGGCGCCGAAGCCGTTTCGCACATCGTCGTCGATGCCGAGGATGCCCTGAATGTCCATGTCGGCCTCGAGGGTCGCCTTGACCGAATGGAGCTGAATGCCGCGCCGCTGGGCGACGGCTGCTACGCCCGCGGTCAGGCAGCTCGCCAGGCCGGAGAGAACGAGCTCGACCGGGGTCGGAGCGTGGTCTTCGGATGCGAAGATCTTCGGATGATCTGCCTCGACGGCGAAGGTCGTATCGCGCGACTGCTCGGTTCCGAGCCCGAAGAACTTGCCGATCGTGGAGCGGCTGTGCGTGCCGTGCAGCCACTCGCAGCTCGCGCGCCACTTGAACTGTGCGGCTTCCGGCGCCTTCTCCAGGGCCTCACGCGCGCCGAGCAGTGCATCGACGTTGACGCCGTTCTCGACGGCTGCGGTATTGTTGCTGGTCTTCATGGTCTCGGTCTCCTCTATCGGGTTGGTCGATGCCTTGAACGCGCTGCCCTGGTTCACTCCTCCAGCCGGTGCCGGATCTGCGAGGATTCCCGGAAGCCGCGTCTGTCACGCTGGGATCAATGGCAGGTCGGGGTGGGAAAGGCTTTCAGGCGGGCTGGACCCGGGCTTCAGAAAACCTTGATTTTCGCTTGAGGCGGCCGCTCACGTTCCCGCGAGGCTTCCGCGCGGGCCGGCAATGCGGTGTTTCTGTTCGGAATCCTGGGACCGGCAGGAGGGACCCGAGGTCTCGCTCGAGCCGCAGCGGTCGCCACAAGCGTGCGACGAGTTGGCTCAATATCCCGCGCGACGACGTGGATGCGTCGCCACATTGGCAGTGACGGCGGCTACCGGCTCCTGCCGTCCACCGGCGTCATCTTGATCTTCGACAGATCGATGCCGTCGACGCAGCTCACATTCACCGCCACCACCTCGGTGCCGTCGGGCTTGGTGCCGCGTGCGAACACCTCGACGCCGCAGTCTAGGCAGAGCTGGTGCCGGATCGCATGCTTGTTGAAGAGATATTCCTTCAGGTTCTCTTCACCGGCGCGGAGCTGGAAGCTCTTGGGCGCCACGAAAGTGAAGTGCAGGCCCTTCTTGGTACAGATCGAGCAGTTGCAGGCGGTGACCATGGCGAGGTCGCTGGTGCATTCGAACCGCACCTGGCCGCAATGGCATCCGCCGGTGAAGGTCTTGCTGTCTGCCATCGCGCCTCCTGACCGCCCCCGGTTATCGGACGATAACGCAACCGGATCGTGCCGTCAGCATGACGGACGCGGCTATTCGTCCTTGCCGCGGGTGATGGCGATCGACGCTTCGGTCTTGCTGCGCTGGCATTCCATGTTGAGGCGGCGGTAGCGCATGGTGACCTTGTCGCCGCGCAATATGCCCATGCGCTTGAGGCAGCGCGAGGAGCCGGTGGTGGCGTCGTCCTTCGGAATCGAGAACACCACCGCGGCCATGGCGCCCACCAGGGTGAAGAACTCCGGCTTGGGCTTGCGGGCGCCCTTGACGTAGAGTTCGATGGCGAACTTGTCGCCGCGGCAGGCTACCGACAGTTCCTTGGCGGACGGATGCGTCATGTAGACGGTATTGCGGGCCTTGAAGTTGACCTTCAGCTTGTCGATGTTGTTGGCAAGTTCCTTGGCGCTGTCGTCGCAGCGGTCGGCGCGGGCCGGGGAGGCGGCGAATGCGGCGACCAGCGACAGAGCCACGGCGAGGAAGATCGATCGGCGAGACGGTCGTCGTGATGTCATGTGCGGATGCCCCTTTGGGCCATTGAAACCCGCACCAAGAGCCGGCGCAAGGGGGCACAAAAGGGTTTGCGGCGACTGCGCCAAATAAGCATCACGCAGACAGTCGATTGATTTTATTGATGGAATTCGCGTCATTCGGTGCCACTCAGTTTTTCAACTGCTTCGCTCATTTTCTTCCATATGGAACTTGCACTATTTGCCATATGGGACCATATTCGGATCAGCGAGGCCGCTCACAGGCTCGATTTTGATCGATCTTTGATTGAGAAGGGAATTGGCATGGCAGAAGATCAAGAATTGCAAGCAATGGGGGTGGTATTGACTGCCCTTCAGCCGCTCGGGCCGGACGAGAGGAAGCGCGTACTCACTTGGGCCGCCCAGAAGCTGGCGATCGATGCGGCGGTGGCAACGACGACTGCCGCGAAGGTCGAACAGAAGCCAGTTCTCACTGCGAAGTTGGATTTTAGCACTGATACCATCGCCAACATTATTGGCGCCTCGTCAGGGCCTGACCTCATTATTGCCGCCGCCGCTCACCTGCATTTCGCCTTGGGCAAGGCGACGTTCAGCCGCCATGAGCTAGCTTCGCAAATGCGGGCAGCACCTTCCCATTTTAAGAGCACCTTCATAAACAACCTGACCTCTTATCTTGGCGGGCTCACGCGGGCTGATCGACTCAGGCTGTCCGGCAATGACATCTACGCTCTCTCGAACAAGGAGCGCCAAGCCCTGGAAGCAAGGTTGGCGGCAGCCGAATGAAGGCGCAGCAGATGTTTGTGGCTATGGTGCATCGATGAGCAAGCCCAACCCCAAATATGCCGTCCATGTTAGGTGGGGCGATTTCGAGATCAATATTGTTGGTCGCCGCACCATATTGTGGTGGGCGGGAACGATATGCGTGCTTCTAGGAATCAAGGCTTACGGGGTTAAGGCCCTTGAGGTGCTTTCCGGCTTGACTTAACAGGGCACTGTGACATCGCCGATAAGTTCTCAGAAGTAGCGAGACACTGACCATGAACGCCCCGACCGCCTTTCCCGACCAGTCCAAGCCCGTTCCTCCGTACAAGCACACCCCGCTGTTCCCGCTGGGCAAGGACGAGACGCCCTACAAGAAGATTACCAGCGAAGGCGTGCGGGTGGAGAAGGTGCTCGGCCGCGACATGGTGGTGGTGTCGCGCGAGGCGCTGCGGGCGCTGTCGGAAGCGGCCTTCGGCGAGATCAACCACTATCTGCGCCCGGGACACCTGAAGCAGCTCCGCGCCATCCTTGAGGACAAGGAGGCCAGCGACAACGACAAGTTCGTCGCCTTCGACTTCCTGAAGAACGCCAACATCGCCGCCGGCGGCGTGCTGCCGATGTGCCAGGACACCGGCACCGCCATCATCATGGGCAAGAAGGGCTGCAACATCATCACCGACGGTGAGGACGAGGCGGCGTTGTCGCAAGGTGCGCGCGACGCCTATCTGCGCCGCAATCTGCGCTATTCGCAGGTCGCGCCGCTGTCGATGTATGAGGAGAAGAACACGGCCAACAACATGCCGGCGCAGTGCGAGATCTACGCCGAGGGCGACGACGCCTACAAGTTCATGTTCATGGCCAAGGGCGGCGGCTCCGCCAACAAGAGCTTCCTGTTTCAGGCAACGCCGTCGGTGCTGACCAGGGATCGCCTGCTGGCGTTCCTGAAGGAGAAGATCCTGACGCTCGGCACCGCGGCGTGCCCGCCTTACCATCTGGCGATCGTGATCGGCGGCACCTCCGCTGAGCTCTGCATGAAGACGGTGAAG
>JAHCKB010000206.1 GCA_026125985.1 Bradyrhizobium sp. | reverse complement strand
TCGCCAAGCCGCACGCCGCAGCGCACGTACAGCCCAATCCTCGGGTTTGCGTCCGGCATAGACCAATTGATGCGAGCCGACGCAGACGAGGCGGTCGTCAATTCTTCCCTCCAGACCGGAACCCATGGTCTCGCGTATCTGGGTCGGGATGGCCAGGGCCAGACCTTTGTCTCGAGCGTGTTCGACGATGGTTTCCGCCACCACGTGGTGCGACGCCTGTTCAATCGAACCCGCCAGACGGAGCACCTCTTCGCGACTGACGTCAGGAGCACTTTCAACGGCTACAAGCCGGGCACCCCCGACCGTCAATGTTCCGGTCTTGTCGAAAATCACGGTGTGCGTTCGAGCCAGTGCTTCGAACGGGGTTCCCCCCTTGATCAGGATGCCGTGACCCGCTGCCTGCGCGACGCCCGCAATGAACGCAACCGGCGCGGCCAGGATCAGCGGACAGGGCGTGGCGGCGACCAACACCGCCAATCCGCGGATAGGATCATCGGATATCAACCAGGCCCCGCCGGCCACCAGCAGGGTGATTGGAAACAGCAGCAAGGCATATCGATCTGCAAGCCGGATGAACGGCGCCTTGGCGGTCTGGGCCGCGTTGACCAGTTTCACAATACCCGCATAAGCACTTTCCCCGGCGGTAGCGGTCGCACGCATCTCGAATGTGTCGCCCGCATTGACCGTGCCGCTCCTCACCGGCTCCCCCTGACGACGCATCACCGGGATCGGCTCGCCGGTCAGTACCGCCTCATCGATCATTCCGCTCAGGCTCAAGACGATCCCATCAATGGGGATCACTTCGCCACCCCGCACCAGGATGGTATCGCCAACAGCGATTTGCTCGATCGGTACTTCGGCGATCGAGCCGGCCTGCCGGCGATGGGCGATCCGTGGCGCTCGATCGACCAAGGACTTCAGGTCCCGTTCAGCGCGTGCGACCGCAACGTCTTCGAGGACATTGCCGCCCGCATACATGACGGCCACGACAATCGCTGCCAGATTTTCCCCAAGCGCAAGTGCTGCAGACATTGAAACAAACGCGATCGCATCGACCCCGATGCGGCCCGCGAGAAAGTCACGAATCATCGAGACCAACAGACCCGCGATGACGGGTGCCGTGCCGGCCGCCCAAATCCAGCCTGATAATTCCCCTTGCCCGCGAATCCATGCCACGACGCCAAGGACAAGTCCCGCGAGCGCAACGACGATCAGTGCCCGTCGGAGATATCTTTCTGTCAGCATTCCTTTCATCCAGGGACCCGGATCAAGCCAACGCCTAGCCGCGCCGCCTGACAGAGGCAGGGCCTGCTACGGCCCGCCCCTTCAATCAGCGCATGGAATTGCCTTTACCGCGCCGCCTTTGCGCGAGCGACGTCTGCGTCCTGCAGGAAATCGATCAGCTTCTGCAACGGCCCGACCTGATCGATGTGATCCAGCATATCGCGATAGGCTTCCTGGGCCTTCGGCGGCAGCTTATGCGCAATGCCCTGATGGCAGTCGATGCAGGTCTTGCCTTGCGCGAACGCAGTCTGGTGCAGTTTCGACGCGCGCGGCTCCTGATTGGAATATTCCATATGGTCGAACTTGTGGCAGTTGCGGCATTCGCGCGAATCCGTGACCTTCATGCTGCGCCACACGCTCTTGGCCAGCTCGAGGCGATGCGCCGCAAACTTCTCCGGCGTGCTGATGCTCCCCAGCACCTTGTGGTACAGTTCGTTCGACGCCTGGATCTTGCGAACCACCTTGTGTTCCCAATCCTTGGGAACGTGACAATCCGGACAGCTCGCGCGGACGCCGGTTCGGTTCGAATAATGCGTGGTGTTGCGATATTCGGCGTAGACGTTCTCCTTCATCTCGTGACAGGAGATGCAGAATTGCTCGGTGTTGGTCAGCTCCAGCGCCCAGTTGAAGCCGCCCCAGACGAGGACGCCGGCAACAAAGCCGACGATGACGATCAGGCCCCAGGCATAGCGCGCCGTGGGCGAGAAGAACCAGCGCCAGAGCCTCGTCAGAAGGCCGGGCCGCGGGGCCGCGGAAGCAGCCGCATTATCGGTATCCGCCATCGTTGCCTCACTTCGCCTGCGTGGCGTTCTTGAACACGTTACCGACCAGCGGCTTGGCATCGATCTGCGGCACATGACACTGCTGGCAGAAATAGCGCGTGCCCGCGACCTTATCGAGCCTCACTCCCTGCCGGTCGACATAGTGCGTTTCCGAAATCTTCGGCGCATTGACGCGCGTATTGCCGGGCCAGTCGTGGCAGCCCATGCAGGCGTTGTTCTCGGTGGTGATCTGGTAGCCTTCCACCTTATGCGGAATCAGCGGCGGCTGCTGGCGGTAGGCGCGCCCGAAGCCGCCCGCCGGCACAGACTGCTTGGTAACGTCCGGGGCCGCCGATGTCTCCGTCATCGGCGCGTCCCGCAATGCCTTGGGCGCCTTGGCTTCCTGCGCCGACGGCCCCACGGCTGCAAGCGGAGCAGCAAGAACTACGGCCACGGCCGCAATCAATGGAATGAACCGGACACGTGTCATGAGGTGACCCTTTCAGAACTGCGAGGGGATGAAGCGACGCGCGCAGCCGGAGCTGGCATCGTCGTGGATTGGGTGGACGGAGCGCCGTTGCGGGCGCGCAGGCTCAGATTGAAAACACGTTTGGAGCAGACGTCGATGCACGCCCCACACAGGGTACAGTCGCCGGATGTGATGACAGGGCCGGCGCCTGAGCGTTCACCCTTGAGCGCGGGGCTGATGACATGCGGTTCGGGACAGACGGCAAAACAGTCCATGCAATCGTTACAGGCGGCGCGGTCATCAGCCGCCACGCGCAGCAGCGCCACCTTGCCGATCTGACCGTAGAAGGCACCTACCGGGCAGAGGTGACCGCACCAGCCTTGCTTGGCAACCAGAAGATCGAAAACGAAGATCGCCGCCGTGCCGCCGGCTCCGAACCAGAGGCCGAAGACAAGCGCCCGGTGCAGCGCTGTAACCGGATTGATCAGTTCCCAGGCGATCGAGCCGGACAGGACCGATGCCGCGAGGACGGCACCGACGAAATAGAGCCGCAACTCCGGGCGAACCTTCGCCGTATAGGTGATCCCAAGACGCCGCCTCAGCCAGGCGGCGAGATCGGCGACTGGATTGACCGGGCATACCCAGGCGCAATAGCTGCGCCCGCCGAGCAGCAGGTAGCCGACGAGAACGATCACCGCGCCCAGCGCCGAAGTCGCCTCGGGCCAATGCCGCGCCGCCAGCGACTGAAGAAAGACGAAGGGATCGGTCAGCGGCAACACGCCGAAGGTCATGGACGCAGCCAGAGTACCCTTTGCGATCCAGATACCGAACAGCGGCCCCGAAATGAACAACGCCAGGAAAAAGAGCTGACTGATCCGGCGCAGCACCAGAAACCGCGACGATGCCCACAGACCTTTCTCCGCGCGCGCCTCCAGATATGGCCGGGCTTTCGCGGTCATTGGGAGCCTCCGGCCTCGGGCTTGCGCACCGGTAGCTTGAGCGGCGCATCGTCGAGCGCTCCGCCAGCTTTTTTCTTTTCTTCCCAGCCGCGCCGGTAATGCTCGTCCTGCCGCAGAGCGGAGAGCTCGACCGGCAGCACCTTGATAGCGGCATCGGTCAGGACGCAGGACTTCTCGCATTTCCCGCACCCGGTGCAGTACTCGGCGTGGACGACCGGCTCGAAAATGGCGTGCTTGGCGGTGCGGGCGTTGTGCGATGTCTCCAGCGTGATCGCCTTGTCGATCGCCGGACACACCCGATAGCAGACGTCGCAACGCAGTCCCTGGAGATTGAGACAGGTCTCGCGGCTCGTGATCACCGCCACACCCATCTTCGCCTTGGCGATGTCGACGAGCGAATGATCGAGCGCTCCGGTCGGACACGCCTTCACGCAGGGAATGTTGTCGCACATCTCGCAAGGCACGTCGCGCGCCACGAAGAAGGGCGTCCCCACGGCCGGACCGCTTGCCCAGTCCGCCAGGCTCAAGGTGTCGTAGGGACAGTCACGGACACAGAGTCCGCAACGGACACAGGCCGACAGGAACTGCTTTTCAGGCAATGCACCGGGAGGCCGCAGCGTCTGCGCCGGCTTCGCACGCGAGGAAACGCCGAATGCCGTCAGCATCGTCGCGGCGACGGCTGCGCCGCCACCGAAACGTGCCATGTCCTGCAGCGCCTTGCGGCGCCGCGGGTTACCCGGAATGCCTGGACCCGAAGCCGCCATGGTTCTTTCCGTCAAAAATCAGGCGGACACCACGCGGCAAGCGCATTTCTTGAAGTCCGTCTCCTTTGAAATGGGACAGGTCGCATCGAGCGTAAGCTTGTTGGCGAGCTGGCTTTCGTCGAAGAACGGGAAGTACACGAGCCCACGGGGCGGCTTGTTGCGTCCCTTGGTTTCGACGCGCGTGATGACTTCGCCGCGCTTGGTCTGGATCTTGACCGGTTGGCCGCGCAGGAGCTTGCGGTCCGCCGCATCATCCGGGTGCATGAACAGTGTCGCCGCCGGCACGGAACGATGCAGCTCGGGCACGCGCCGGGTCATCGAGCCGGAATGCCAGTGCTCCAGCACGCGGCCGGTGCACAGCCACAGGTCGAATTCCTTGTCGGGCGATTCCGCCGCCGGTTCGACCGGACAGAAGATGATACGCGCCTTCTTGTCGGGTTTGCCGTAGAAGGAGAACCCCTCGCCCGGCTTCACATAGGGGTCGTAGCCCTCGCGGAAACGCCACAGCGTTTCCTTGTTGTTGACCACGGGCCAGCGCAGGCCGCGCGCCTGATGATACTGCTCGAAGTCGGCCAGATCGTGCGCGTGCCCGCGGCCGAACTTGGCATACTCCTCGAACAGACCCTTCTGCACATAGAAGCCGAGGGCTGCGCTCTCGGAATTCTCGTATCCCTTCTGGCATTCGGTGACCGGGAACTTGTTCACCTCGCCATTGGCAAAGAGCACGTCGAACAGGGTCTTGCCGCGCAATTCGGGCTTCTTGGCGATCAGTTCCTCCGGCCAGACCTCCTCGAGCTTGAAGTATTTGGCGAACTCCATCACCTGCCAAAGGTCGGACCGCGCCTCGCCTGGCGCATTGACTTGCTGACGCCAGAACTGCGTGCGCCGCTCGGCATTGCCGTAGGCGCCTTCCTTCTCCATCCACATGGCCGTCGGCAGGATGAGGTCGGCCGCCAGCGCGGTCACAGTCGGATAGGGATCGGAGACCACGACGAAGGCCGCCGGATTGCGATAGCCGGGATAGCCCTCCTCGTTCATGTTCGGGGCCGTCTGCATGTTGTTGGTGCACTGGACCCAATAGGCGTTCAGCTTGCCGTCCTTCAGCATGCGGTGCTGAACCACGGCGTGATAGCCGATGTTGCCGGGCAGCGTGCCTTCGGGAAGCTGCCAGAGCTTTTCCGTGGCTTCCCGGTGCTTCGGGTTGGTGACGACCATGTCGGCCGGCAGACGATGAGCGAAAGTGCCGACCTCGCGTGCAGTGCCGCAGGCGGACGGCTGGCCGGTCAGCGAGAACGGACCGTTACCGGGCTCCGAAATCTTTCCGGTCAGAAGATGCACGTTGTAGATCATGTTGTTGACCCACGTGCCGCGCGTGTGCTGGTTGAATCCCATCGTCCAGTAGGAGACGATCTTCTTCTTGGGATCGGCATAGAGCTTGGCGAGCCGCTCGAGCTTTTCCTTTGGCACGCCGGACGCCTTGGCGGCGTAATCGAGCGTATAGGGCTCAAGCATCTTCTTGTACGCTTCGAAGCCGATCTTGTCTTTGAACCCCGCCGGATTGAGCGCACCGTCCTTGCCCGCCTTGTGCGAGGCGTTGACGGCCTTCACTTCGAGCGCATGCGTCGGGCGCAACCCGTAGCCGATGTCAGTGACCGTCGAGGCGAATTCGATGTGCTTCTCGACGAAGTCCTTGTTCATCGCGCCGGAGTTGACGATGTAGTTCTGGATGTAGTTAAGGATGGCCAGATCGCTGTGCGGCGTGAAGACCATCGGGTTGTCGGCCAGCTCGAACGAACGGTGCTCGAAAGTCGAGAGCACATGGACCTCGCAGCCTTCATGCGTCAGCCGGCGGTCGGTGAGGCGCGACCAGAGGATCGGGTGCATCTCCGCCATGTTCGAGCCCCAGAGCACGAACGCGTCGGCCTGCTCGAGATCGTCGTAGCAACCCATCGGCTCGTCGATGCCAAAGGTACGCATGAAGCCGGCGACGGCGGAAGCCATGCAGTGACGCGCATTTGGATCGAGATTGTTGCTGCGGAAACCGGCCTTGAAGAGCTTGGAGGCGGCATAGCCTTCCCAGATCGTCCACTGGCCCGAACCGAACATGCCGACTGCCGAAGGCCCGCTCGCTTTCAGCGCCGCCTTCCACTTCTCGGCCATGATCTTGAAAGCCGCATCCCAGGACACCGGGGTGAACTCTCCGTTCTTGTCGAACTTGCCGTTCTTCATGCGCAACAGCGGCTGGGTGAGCCGGTCATCGCCGTACATGATCTTCGACAGGAAGTAGCCCTTGATGCAGTTGAGGCCGCGATTCACCGGAGCATCGGGATCTCCCTGGGTCGCAACGACCTTGCCGTTCTTGGTGCCGACGATAACGCCGCAACCGGTGCCGCAGAAACGACAAACGCCTTTGTCCCACCGGATGCCGTCGGTCCTGCCGGCCTGCGCCATGGCGGCATCCGGCAGCGTTGCCCCGATCGTCGATGCGGCGGCGACCGCCGCGGCGGCTTTCAGCGCATCGCGTCGGGTGGTCTTTGCTTCATTGGTGTCGGTCAATTGCTTGTCCATCGTCGGTCTCCGATCAACGAATATCTGGTTACTGGATCGGCATGCCGGCGCCGCCCTCGTGGCCGGCGCGTGCACAGCACGCCGCATTGTCTTCGCAGGAATTGTCTTTGCAGGAATCGTCCTGACAGGGTTCGCTCTCGCCATCCGGCTCGTCGACGGCATGGAAGATCAGCGACGCGGCAACCACGCCTGGCAGGCGATGGATTGCCGCAATCTGGTCGATCGCCATCGAGCCTGGCGTGTCGACGATCGTCGCCGCAAGACGACCTTCGCCGGATGAGGCGTGCAGTTCGACCCCGGGAAGCGCCCGGATTTTCGCCGCAACATCCGCTCCGGCGTGAGGCGAGAGATAAACGGCAACGCCGCAGATGTTCAGGGAATCAGCCATGACCGGTAACCAGCCTTGCAACTTCGGACACGAGCTCGACCCGCTCGCGGGGTGAAACGCCGATGGCCTCGACGGGGCAGACAGGGACGCAATCGCCGCAACCCGTGCACGCCGCGACGTCGATGACCGCGCCCCGCCCCTCGCGGGCGAGGATGCGAATGGCCGCGTGATCGCAGACTTCCGCACAACGGCGACAGGTCACCCCATGCCGCTCGACGCAGATGTTCGAGGTAGAGAGGGTCGCCACCAGCGCGGGCTGCCCCTGCCCGTCAGCCCGAGGCGCAGCAGACTCAGCATCGCGGGATGCGTCCGAAAAAAAGGCAGACAAAAGCGCCCGTCGCGACAACGGCATATTCTTCACGAGCCAAGCCCGTGCCCCAGACTTCTTGAAAACCTGCACCGGAACGGCGCGACTCGGCGGGACGTCATTGTCTGCCTTATGATTATTCTATAACCAAACTGCACAAAGACGTTGCGATAGATCAACGGGGCGAGCAGCGCCCGCCGACCACGTCCGAAAATACTGGAAATATTGATAAATCCCTGGAAGAAGGACTCGGCGCCGGGAGCTTGCACCGACAGCACCAATGGTTAGGTTTAGAGCAGATTGAGTCGGCGTCGGCAGGCTCGAACGCTCCCCTCGCCCCACACCATGACCAGCTTCACGCCGCATCAGGATTCCGCACTCAAGGCTGTTGCTGACTGGCTCAAAGCCGGGCCCGGCAGGAACGGCACGCCCCAGGTGTTCCGCCTGTTCGGTTATGCCGGGACCGGCAAGACCACACTGGCGAGACACGTTGCCGAAGGCGTCGACGGCGAGGTGAAATACGCCGCCTTCACCGGCAAGGCGGCGCTGGTGATGCGCAACAAGGGTTGCGAGAACGCCTCCACCATCCACTCGCTGATCTACCGCGCCCGCGAATCCGGCGTGGAACAGCCGAGCTTCGAATTGTGGGACGATGCACCGGCCTCCAAGGCCAAGCTGATCGTGATCGACGAATGCTCGATGGTCGACGCCGAGCTCGGTCGCGACCTGCTGTCGTTCGACTGTCCCCTTCTCGTGCTCGGCGACCCCGCACAATTGCCGCCGATCGCGGGCGGCGGCTTCTTCACCGACGCCGAACCCGATGCGATGCTGACCGAAGTGCACCGCCAGGCGCAGGACGATCCGATCGTGCGCATGTCGATGGACATCCGCGAAGGACGCGAACTGGAGATCGGCCGCTATGGCGAGAGCGACGTCGTCTCGCGCAAGGAGCTCGATCCGGAGCGCGTGATGAAGACCGATCAGGTGCTGGTCGGACGCAACAATACCCGCCGCGCCTACAACATGCGGATCCGCCAGAAGC
>JAHCKB010000205.1 GCA_026125985.1 Bradyrhizobium sp. | reverse complement strand
GTCCCCGGCGACGCCTGGTCGAAGGAGCTCGAAGGCTCCAAGGACCTGATCGGCGACTGGGTCGGCAAGAAGTGCGGCAACTACAACACCAAGACCAACAAGTGCGGCGGTCAGGGCTCTTGATCTGACGCATGCCTCTAAAATACTGACGACTACGGGGAAGGCGGCGTCGCCGCCGCCTTCCCCAAAATTTCCTGCCGGGGAAATCCAGTGTCCATTACTCTGATTGACCGCTTTCGCGCGGCAGCCATCTCATTGTTCCTGCTTGTGGCTCTCGCGACGCCGGCCCTTGCGGGGGCGTTCGAGGATGCGGTTGCCAAATTCGCCAATGACGAATTC
Organism: Bradyrhizobium sp.; assembly: GCA_026125985.1. GTDB lineage: Bacteria > Pseudomonadota > Alphaproteobacteria > Rhizobiales > Xanthobacteraceae > Bradyrhizobium. The sequence goes on along the minus strand of JAHCKB010000205.1, from coordinate 8,204 downwards.
TCCGATACCGCCGAGGCCATTGAGGCCGTCGCGGCGTCCGGAAACCGGCTCGCTTTCCCGATCATCAGCGCGCTGAACGAGGAGCGGCTGTTCGCCGTCCCCGAGAGCAAGAAGGTTTTCATCAAGCAGGCCGACGACAAGATCATCGATGCCGCGACCGGCGCAGCCGTCGACAAGCTGCCCGATGGCGCCAGCGAAGTGCGGCTCAACAACCGCCTGCGCCGGGCGGTGGACGCCGCGCTCGGCGGCCTGACCCTGATGTCGTCCGATCCCGCTGCGCGCATTTCGGCTGCGCAGGCCGTGTTCAAGTCGCATGACGAGAACGCGCTGAAGACAGTCGAGGAGGCGCTGGCCAAGGAGACCAACAGCACCGCGAAGACCGCCTTCGCCGAAGCCCGCGCGGCGATCGTATTGTTCAAGTCCGACGCGCCGGAGACGGACAAGCTCGACGCCGTTGCTGTGCTCAAGTCGAAAGGCGACCAGGAAGCGCTGGCGCTGTTGACGAGCCTCGGCTCCGGCCAGCCGCCGCTGATCGCGAAAGCGGTCGCAGGCGCCATCTCCTCGATCCAGGGCAATCTGGCGATGTGGTCGATGGTGCAGAACGCCTGGTACGGTCTGTCGCTCGGCTCGGTGCTGCTGCTGGCGGCCATCGGTCTCGCCATCACCTTCGGCGTCATGGGTGTCATCAACATGGCCCATGGCGAAATGGTGATGATCGGCGCTTACACCACCTTCGTGGTGCAGGAAGTGATCCGCACCAGCTATCCCGGCCTGTTCGACTATTCCCTGTTCATCGCAGTACCGCTCGCTTTCGTCGTGGCCGGTGCGATCGGCGTTGCCATCGAGCGCGGCATCATCCGCTTCCTCTACGGCCGTCCGCTGGAAACCCTGCTCGCCACCTGGGGCCTGTCGCTGGTGATCCAACAGGCGGTCCGCACCGCCTTCGGCCCGACCAACCGCGAGGTCGGCAACCCCTCCTGGATGAGCGGCGCCTTCGAACTCGGCCAGATCACGATCACCTACAACCGTTTGTGGATTCTCGTTTTCACGCTGGCGGTCTTTGCGATCCTGCTCGCCATGCTGCGCCATACCTCGTTGGGTCTTGAAATGCGTGCGGTGACGCAGAACCGGCGCATGGCCGCGTCGATGGGCATCGCCACCTCGCGCGTCGATGCGCTGACCTTCGGCCTCGGCTCCGGCATCGCCGGTATTGCCGGCGTCGCGCTGTCGCAGATCGACAATGTCAGCCCCAATCTCGGCCAGAGCTACATCATCGACAGCTTTATGGTCGTCGTGTTCGGCGGCGTCGGCAATCTCTGGGGGACGCTGGTCGGCGCCTTCACGCTCGGCATCGCCAACAAGTTCCTGGAGCCGGTCGCGGGCGCCGTGCTCGGCAAGATCGCGATCCTGGTTCTCATCATTCTCTTCATCCAGAAGCGGCCGCGCGGCCTGTTCGCGCTCAAGGGGCGGGCGGTGGAAGCATGATGCCGCATATCCTCACCCGCTCGCTGGACCGCGCCTCGACGATCTTCATCCTGATCGTCGCCGCCATCGGCGTGCTGGTCCCGCTGTCCAACCTGCTGCTGCCGGAGGGCTCCTACTTCCAGGTGCCGACCTATCTGGTGGCGCTGTGGGGCAAATATGCCTGCTACGCCATTCTCGCGCTCTCGATCGATCTGATCTGGGGCTATTGCGGCATTCTCTCGCTCGGCCACGGCGCGTTCTTTGCGCTGGGCGGCTACGCGATGGGAATGTACCTGATGCGTCAGATCGGCAGCCGCGGCGTCTACGGCAATCCGATCCTGCCCGACTTCATGGTGTTCCTGAACTGGCCGGAGCTGCCCTGGTACTGGTACGGCTTCAACATGTTCTGGTTCGCGGCGCTGATGGTGGTGCTGGTGCCGGGGCTGCTCGCCTTCGCTTTCGGCTGGTTCGCCTTCCGCTCGCGCGTCACCGGCGTCTATCTGTCGATCATCACGCAGGCGATGACCTATGCGCTGCTGCTCGCCTTCTTCCGCAACGATTTCGGCTTCGGCGGCAACAACGGCCTGACCGATTTCAAGGACATCCTCGGCTTCAACGTGCAGGCCGAGGGTACGCGCGCCGCGCTGTTCTTCCTGAGCTGCGCGGCGCTGATCGGCACCTTCCTGATCTGCCGGGCGGTCGTCACTTCCAAGCTCGGCAAGGTGCTGGTTGCGATCCGCGACGCCGAGTCCCGCACCCGCTTCCTTGGTTATCGCGTCGAGTCCTACAAGTTGTTCGTGTTCACGCTGTCGGCCTGCATGGCGGGCGTGGCCGGCGCGCTCTATGTGCCGCAGGTCGGCATCATCAATCCGTCGGAGTTCTCTCCGGGCAACTCCATCGAAGCCGTGATCTGGGTCGCCGTCGGCGGCCGCGGCACGCTGGTCGGCGCGGCGCTGGGTGCGGTCGTGGTGAACTATGCCAAGACGTTCTTCACGTCAGGCCCGCTCGCGCCGTATTGGCTGTTCATGCTGGGCGCTCTGTTCATCCTGGTCACCCTGCTGCTGCCCAGGGGCATCGTCGGCACCTTCAATGCCTGGTGGGAGCCGTGGAAGGCGGGCCGCGATGCCGACGCTGCGAGTGCCGCACGCGAAGACGGCGTCGAGCCGAAACCGAATCCGGCGGAGTGACGCATGAACGCCATGAACCTTCGCCAGACCTCCGCGCTGCTCTATCTCGACGGCGTCCACGTTTCGTTCGACGGCTTTCACGCCATCAACAATCTGTCGCTGGCGCTCGAGCCCGGCGAGATGCGCGCCATCATCGGCCCGAACGGCGCCGGCAAGACCACGATGATGGATATCATCACCGGAAAGACGAAACCGGACGAGGGCGTGGTGCTGTTCGACGGCACCGTCGACTTGACCCGGCTGGACGAGACCCGCATCGCCGAACTCGGCATCGGCCGCAAGTTCCAGAAGCCGACGGTGTTCGAGAGCCAGACCGTGCAGGATAATCTCCTGCTCGCGCTCAACGTCGACCACAGCGTGAAGGGCACGCTGTTGTGGCGCGGTAGCGCCGGAGAATCCGAGCAGATCGACAAGGTGCTCGAAACCATTCGCCTCACCGACGCGCGTCATCGTCTGGCAGGCAGCCTGTCGCACGGTCAGAAGCAGTGGCTCGAAATCGGCATGTTGCTGGCGCAGGACCCAAAGGTGCTGCTGGTCGACGAGCCGGTCGCGGGCATGACCGATGTCGAGACGCATCTGACCGCCGAGCTGCTGAAGGAGATCAACCGCAACCACACCGTGATGGTGGTCGAGCATGACATGACGTTCGTGCGCGAACTCGGAGTCAAGGTGACATGCCTGCACGAAGGTTCGGTGCTGGCCGAAGGCACCATCGACGAGGTGTCGTCGAACGAGCGTGTCATTGAAGTATATCTGGGACGCTAGGGTCATGCTGAAGGTCGACGACATCAATCTCTATTATGGCGCTGCGCAGGCGCTGCGCGGCGTGTCGCTGACGGCGGAGCCCGGCAAGGTCACCTGCGTTCTCGGGCGCAACGGCGTCGGCAAGACGTCGCTGCTGCGTGCCCTGGTCGGTCAATATCCGATCTCGTCGGGCAGCATCGTGTTCGACGGCGAGGACCTCAATCCGCTGAAGTCCTACGAGCGCGCCCGGCGCGGTATCGGGTTCGTCCCGCAGGGCCGCGAGATATTCCCGCTGCTGACGGTGGAGGAAAATCTCAAGACCGGATTCGGTCCCTTGAGGCGCGATCAGCGCAGCATCCCCGACGACGTGTTTTCCCTGTTTCCGGTGCTGGAAAGCATGCTCGGTCGCCGCGGCGGCGACCTGTCGGGCGGCCAGCAACAGCAGCTCGCCATTGGCCGCGCGCTGGTGATGCGGCCGAAACTGCTGCTGCTCGATGAACCCACCGAGGGCATTCAGCCCTCGATCATCAAGGACATCGGCCGTGCCATCTCCTACCTGCGCAATCTCGGCCACATCGCCATCGTGCTGGTCGAGCAATATCTCGACTTCGCCTGTGAACTCGGCGACAATTTCGCGGTCATGGACCGCGGTGCGGTGAAGTACACCTGCGACCGCGAAAACCTCGATCCGGCCGAGATCAGCCGGCAGATGGCATTGTGACAACGAGCTGACGCGGCCGCGCAAGGCCGCCATCCGGGGGGTGGATGCGGACCGAGACGCGCGACGCTTCTGCGATTTTCGCGGCCAACCGCGCGCAAGGCGCGGTGCGCTTCGACGTGCGCTGCGATGACGGTGTCACCCGGCGCGGGGTCCTGCACGAATCCGGCTCCCTGCGAGTGCGCTTTCCTTCTCCGGAGGACGACGGCCTCTCGGCGGTGTTCGTCAACACCGCCGGCGGTATTGCCGGCGGTGACCGCTTCGATGTCGCGATATCGGCGGGCGAGGGAGCCCGCCTCACGCTGACGACCGCGGCGGCGGAAAAGGTCTACCGCGCGACGGATGCGCCGGCTCGGCTCGACATTTCCCTGAAGGCGGAAGGCGGCGCCCGCCTTGCCTGGTTGCCGCAGGAGACCATCCTGTTCGACCGCGCCCGGATCTCGCGGCGGATCGATATCGATCTGGCAGAGGGGGCCTCGCTTCTGCTCTGCGAAATCGTCGTGTTCGGACGCACGGCCATGGGCGAACGCATGGAGCGCGGCGAGTTCGTCGACCGCTGGCGGCTGCGCCTGGGCGGCAGGCTGTTGTTCGCCGAAACCGTCCGCCTCGACGGCGAGATCGGCGCGAAACTGGCGCGGTCGGCGGTAGCCAAAGGCGGTGCTGCCATCGGCACTGCACTGATCGTGCCGGGGGATGAATCGGTCGTCGAGCGAATCCGCGAAACGGCGGAGTCCTTCGGCGGAGAAGTCGCCATCTCGGCCTGGAATGGATTTGCAATGGCGCGTTTCTGTGCCCAAGATGCGGCCCGGCTGCGCGCCGACATGATGACGGTGCTCGCACGGGCGTCTTCTGTCCCGCTGCCCCGGCTTTGGCTCAACTAGGACTCACAACACCAGAGTGTTTGCATGAATCTGTCTCCCCGCGAAAAGGACAAGCTTCTGATCTCGATGGCCGCGATGGTGGCGCGCCGCCGGCTCGAGCGCGGCGTCAAGCTCAACCATCCGGAAGCCGTCGCGATCATTTCCGATTTCATCGTCGAGGGCGCCCGCGACGGCCGCACCGTGGCCGATCTGATGCAGGCCGGTGCCCAGGTGCTGACGCGCGACCAGGTGATGCCGGGGATTGCCGAGATGATCCACGATATCCAGGTCGAGGCGACTTTTCCTGACGGGACGAAGCTCGTTACCGTCCATGAGCCGATCCGATAGGAGTTTTTCAGATGATCCCCGGCGAACTCTTCATCAAGGACGGCGAGATCGAGCTCAATGCCGGCCGCAAGACGGTGACGCTCACGGTGGCCAACACGGGCGATCGTCCTATCCAGGTTGGCTCGCACTACCACTTCTTCGAGACCAACCCGGCACTCAAGTTCGAGCGCAGGAAGGCCCGCGGCATGCGCCTCGACATCGCCGCCGGCACCGCGGTCCGCTTCGAGCCCGGGCAGACCCGCGACGTGCAACTCGTCGCACTCGCCGGCAAGCGCACCATCTACGGCTTCCGCGGCGATGTCATGGGCAAGCTCTAGTGGGCTTTTTGGTCTTATTCGTGCTGGTTTGCGTTGTGCAAATTGCCGCTGCATCGATCATGGCGCTCCGGCAGGCTCGGCTGCATCGATGGCTCTCAGCGACCGGCATCATTTGCGGTACGGCAGCAGTGTTTGCTTCGTGGTATTTTTGGTGGGATCCCTTCCTCCCGGCTGCGGTGAACGCCTTCTTCTTTTCGATTGTCGTCCTTTTGACCGCATATAGCTTCACAAGCCGATGGAAAGCCCTTGCCATCCTGCTGCTCGGGCTTGTGGTACCGGTGGCTTACGCGTGGTGGGGATGGCTGCTTCTTCCTACTAAGTCGCTGCCGGCATTTTTCGGGTTCGTTCGAGTGGTAGGTGAGATGGAATTGCTGCTGGGACCAATCGTTTGTGGTCTGGCGGCGGGGGAGATTCTCGGGATGCTGGATAGCCGGCTGATCCAGCAACGGAAAATTCCTCTGATCGTTGATATCAAGTGAGGCTGACATGTCCGTGAAAATCAAGCGTTCCGTCTATGCCGACATGTTCGGCCCCACCACTGGCGACAAGGTTCGGCTGGCCGACACCGATCTCATCATCGAGGTGGAGAAGGATTTCACCACCTATGGCGAGGAGGTGAAGTTCGGCGGCGGCAAGGTGATCCGCGACGGCATGGGCCAGTCGCAGGCGACCAACAAGCAGGGTGCGGCGGATACCGTCATCACCAACGCGTTGATCGTCGATCACTGGGGTATCGTGAAGGCCGACGTCGCCATCAAGGAAGGCATGATCAGCGCGATCGGCAAGGCCGGCAATCCCGACATCCAGCCGGGCGTGACCATCGTGATCGGCCCGGGCACCGACGTGATCGCGGGCGAAGGCAAGATCCTGACCGCAGGCGGGTTCGACAGCCACATCCATTTCATCTGCCCGCAGCAGATCGAGCATGCGCTGATGAGCGGCGTCACGTCGATGCTGGGCGGCGGCACCGGCCCGTCGCACGGCACCTTCGCCACCACCTGCACGCCGGGCCCCTGGCACATCGCACGGATGATCCAGTCGTTCGACGCTTTCCCGGTCAATCTCGGCATTTCCGGCAAGGGCAATGCCGCGCGGCCGGCCGCGCTGGTCGAGATGGTCAAGGCCGGCGCCTGTGCGCTGAAGCTGCACGAGGACTGGGGCACGACGCCGGCGGCGATCGACAACTGCCTTTCGGTCGCCGACGATTACGACGTCCAGGTGATGATCCACACCGACACCCTGAACGAATCCGGCTTCGTCGAGGACACCGTGAAGGCGTTCAAGGGCCGCACCATCCACGCCTTCCACACCGAGGGCGCGGGCGGCGGGCACGCTCCTGATATCATCAAGATCGCCGGCCTGAAGAACGTGCTGCCGTCATCCACCAATCCGACGCGGCCGTTCACCCGCAACACCATCGACGAGCATCTCGACATGCTGATGGTGTGCCATCACCTCGATCCCTCGATTGCGGAAGACCTCGCCTTTGCCGAGAGCCGCATCCGCAAGGAGACGATCGCGGCAGAAGACATCCTGCACGACCTCGGCGCGCTCTCGATGATGTCGTCGGACTCCCAGGCCATGGGCCGGCTCGGCGAAGTCATCATCCGCACCTGGCAGACAGCGGACAAGATGAGGAAGCAGCGCGGCGCGCTGCCGCAGGACCAGGGCAAGGGCAACGATAATTTCCGCGTCAAGCGCTACATCGCCAAATACACCATCAATCCCGCGATCGCCCATGGCGTCGCCAAGCTGATCGGCTCGGTGGAGAAGGGCAAGCTCGCCGATCTCGTGCTGTGGTCGCCGGCCTTCTTCGGCGTCAAGCCGGACTGCATCATCAAGGGCGGCTCGATCGTGGCTGCGCCCATGGGCGATCCCAACGCCTCGATCCCGACGCCGCAACCGGTGCACTACCAGCCGATGTTCGGCGCGTTCGGCAAGTCGCTGACCGCCTCCTCGGTGGTGTTCACCTCCAGGGCCGCGATCACCGGCGGGCTGGCGCGCAAGCTCGGCATCGACAAGAAGCTGTATCCGGTCAAGAACACCCGCGGCGGCATCTCCAAGAAGAGCATGATTCACAACGATGCCACGCCGAAAATCGAGGTCGATCCGGAAACCTATGAGGTGCGCGCAGACGGCGAGCTTCTGACCTGCGAACCCGCAGAGGTGCTGCCTATGGCGCAGCGCTACTTCATGTTCTAAAACCGCTCCCGGCCGATACCGACAACAAATGCCGGGAGGATTTCGTGATCTATGTCGTAGCCACGCTGATGGTGAAGCCCGAGACTCGCGCCGAGTTCATTGCGGCGGCCATCGCCTGCATCAATGAGACGCGCAAGGAGAAGGGCAATATCGCCTACGACCTGCACGAGAGCGTCACCGATCCTTCCAAGATGGTGTTCGTCGAGCAGTGGGAGAACGAGGAGGCGCTGGTGCCGCATCGCTCGGCCGAGCACATGAAGACCTTCGGCCGTGTCGTGGTGAAGTGCATCACCGCGCCGCCGAAGATCGAGGTCATCACGCCCGCCAATGTCACGGTGCGGTAAGCAACAAGAAAAGGGAGAGA
>JAHCKB010000204.1 GCA_026125985.1 Bradyrhizobium sp. | reverse complement strand
GCTGGAACCAGCCATGGCATACGTCCGGTTTTCGTCCGGACGGTACGATAAAGGACGATTATCTCCGGCGGCTCGAAGAGGTGATAGCGGCGTGCGATCGGGTCGGGATGATAATCATCCTCGGCCTGTTCTACTGGAAACAATCTCACGTGCTGGCCGATGAGGCAGCGGTGAGAAATGCGGTCACGAGTGCCGTCGATTTTCTCGTATCCCGTGGCGCCCGGAACGTGCTCCTGGAAATCGGGAACGAGGTCGACCTGGCCTATGCTCACAGCCTCATTGGGATGGATCGATGCCACGAGCTGGTCAGGCTTGCCCAGGAACGGTCGTCCGGCAAGCTGAACACGCCCGCGAAGCGGCTCCTGGTAAGCACCAGCCTGGTTCACGCTCCGCGGTTCGGCGACGACCTGCTGAAAGTTTGCGACTTTCTGCTGCCGCACGGCAATCGATGTCATCATCCCGACAGCATTCGCTTGCAGATCGTGCGCAACCGCACGGCGTCTGCCTATCGAGGCCAGCCGATCATCTTCAACGAGGATGATCACTACGATTTCGACAAGGCCGACAACAACATGGTCGCCGCCATCGAGGAAGGAGCGTCCTGGGGGTATTTCGATTTCCGGCAGACACGCGAAGGGTATCACGATGGATTTCAGTCGTTGCCGGTTGATTGGGCGATATCCAGTCCGAGAAAGAGAGCCTTCTTTGGCTTGCTGAGGGACGTTACCGGCTCGTAAGGCGCGTGCGCGCCGCAGTTCCGGACCGGCGCCTGGCCGAGCGAACGGCGGAATGAATTGGGCCGAACTCCGTCGGGCCCTTCATTGGCTCGACCAGCCGATCTAACCTCACGCGGGGCAAAGCGACACAGCGAGGTGACGTGCGATGATCCCACCGGATCCATCCCGCATCATGAGGATCGCCAGCGGCTACGGCGTCTCGAAGGCCCTTCTGTCGGCCGTCGGGCTCGGGCTCTACACGCAGCTTGCAACGCGGCCGATGACGTTGGGCGAGATCGTCGACACATTCGGTCTCAAGGCACGGCCGGCACAGGACTTCCTCGACCTGCTGGTGTCCGTCGACCTGCTGGAACGCGACGGCGACGGTCCACAGGCGCGCTATCGCAACACCCCGGCAACGGCCCTTTATCTCGACCGGAGCAGGCCCGAATATGTCGGCGGAATCCTGGACATCTGGGAGCGGCGGAACTACCGGTTCTGGGCCGATCTGACGGACGGACTTCGTACGGGCGAACCGCAGAACGAGACGAAATACGCTGGAACGCCGTTCTTCGAGACGATGTGCGCCGATCCGGTACAGCTCGCAGCCTTCATGGACGCCATGAACGGGGCGTCGATCCGCAACTTTCAGGCGCTCGCGCGCGCATTTCCGTTCGGCCGCTACCGCAGCATGGCGGATGTCGGCGGGGCCGATGCACTCCTGAGCCGGCAGGTGGCGGCAGTTCACCCCGGCATAGACTGCGTCACCTTCGACCTGCCGCTGGTGTCGGAGATCGCACAGCGCAAGATTGCCGCGGCCGGGCTCGCGAACAGGATCAAGGCGATCTCCGGCGATTTCTTCGCGGACCCGCTGCCGGCTGCGGACGTGATTACGATGGGCATGATCCTGCACGACTGGAACCTGGACAAGAAGAAGACGCTCATCCGCAAAGCCTATGAGGCGCTGCCTGACGGGGGCGCGTTCATCGCGATCGAGGCGTTCATCGACGACGCGCGTCGCAGCAACACGTTCGGGCTCTTCATGTCGTTGATGATGCTGATCGAGTTCGGCGACGCCTTCGACTGCACTGTAGCCGAGTTCTGCGGCTGGTGCCGGGAAGCCGGGTTCAGTCGCTTCGAGACCATTCCGCTGGAAGGTCCTTCGAGCGCCGTGGTCGCCTACAAGGACTGACCCTCCTAACTCACCACCGCGCCCTCTCGTTGCTTCGCCACGCGATAATAGGCCCACCACAGATGCGCGGCGGCGCCGCGATAGGGGCGCCAGGGTTCGGCGAGCGGCGCCATCTGTTTGGCGTTGGGCCGCTCCTCCAGACCAAGTCCGATCTTGATCGCCTCCTGCACGGCGAGATCGCCGGCCGGCCACGCATCGCCATGGCCGAGGCAGAACAGGAGATAGATGTCGGCGGTCCACGGGCCGATGCCGTGCAGCGCAGTCAGTGCGTGATGGGCGGCGTCGACGTCCTCATTGGCGAGCACGTCGAGATTCAGCCGCTCGGCGGCGAGTTCTCTGGCGACGAATTTCAACGTCTTGATCTTGGCCGCCGAAAGACCCAGCCGTCCGAGCCGGTCGGTGCGTGCCTTTCGGATCGACTGATGGTCGAACGGATCGAAGGCGGCCGACAGGCGCGCCCAGATCGCGGCGGCGCTGGCGGTCGAGAGCTGCTGGCCGCAGACGATATGGGCAAGCCCGGCAAAGCCCGGCTCGCGCTGGCGCAGCGCCGGCATGCCGGTCTGCGCCAGGATCGGCTTCAGCCGCGGGTCCTGTTTCACCAGCGCCTGCATGGCGTCTTCGAGATCGGACTGGCTTTCGAAGCGGATATGCATTGGGGGTTGCTCAAAGTGTCATGCGCGGGCTTGACCCGCGCATCCATCTGATAGGAGGAGTCTTGAGATGATGGATGGCCGGGTCAAGCCCGGCCATGACGAGTACTGACACATGCCGCCACCCGTTTTCCGGTTTGCGCCGAGTCCGAACGGCTACCTGCATCTCGGCCATGCCTACTCCGCGCTGCTCAATTTCGACCTGGCGCAGCAAGGCGGCGGAAGCTTCCTGCTGCGTATCGAGGATATCGACGCTACGCGCTGCCGGCCGGAATATGAGGCCGCGATCTACGAGGACCTTGCCTGGCTCGGCATCGCCTGGGAGATGCCGGTACGGCGGCAGTCCGAACATTTCGCCGCCTATCGCGAGGCGATCGACAGATTGTCGGCGCTGAGCCTGATCTATCCGAGCTTTGAGAGCCGCGCCGAGATCGCGCGGCTGGTCGAAGCGCGGGAGAAGGCATCGCCCTGGCCGCGCGACCCCGACGGCGCGCCGCTCTATCCGGGAACCGCGAAATCGCTGTTGCCGGCTGAGCGGGAGAGACGCCTGGCTTCGGATGCGCCTTTCGCGCTCCGGCTCGACATGGAAGCCGCCATCGCGCGGGCAGGTCACCTCACATGGAACGAACTGGGCGCGGGGCCTTCCGGCGAGACCGGAATCGTGGCCGCACGGCCGGACGCGTGGGGTGACGTCATCCTGGCGCGCAAGGAGACGCCGACCAGCTATCATCTGTCGGTCGTAATCGATGATGCGCTGCAGGGGGTTACGCAGGTCGTGCGCGGTGAAGACCTGTTCTGTTCCACGAGCGTGCACCGCCTGTTGCAGCAACTATTGCGTATCCCGCAACCGGCCTACCGGCATCACCATCTCATCCGGGATGACACCGGCCGGAAGCTCTCGAAATCGACACTGGCCACGGGCTTGCGGGAGTTGCGCGCCGCCGGCGCCACGCCGGCGAAAATTCGCCAACTCGTCGGATTGCCGTAGTTTTTCGGGGCAAATGCCACAGCCCCGCCGTGACTCCGGCCGCTTGGCCATGTCATGCTGGTTCCGTCCGGGGACGCAGAATCATGGCGGCAAGATCGCGCTCAACGCGCAAAACCCGGCCGCCGAAAAAGCGGCCAACGAAACGACGCAGCCCCAGGCCGGCCGTCAAAGCCGGCGCGAAGTCGCGAAAGCGCGGCAAGCCAGCGAAGAGACGGGACTCCAGGGCGACACCCGGCATGGTGGAAGCCGCGCTTGCCGCCTTCGCGCATGAGGTGCGGACCCCGCTCACCGGCATTCTTGCAATCAGCAACCTGCTGGCTACCTCCGACCTCGGTGAGCGTGAGCGGAGGTGGGTGGACACTATCAAGGCGGGCGCCGAACATCTGGCGAGTCTCGCCACGCTGTTCGTCGATGCCGCACGAAGCAAGGCGACACATGCCGACCGGCAGGACCTGTTCGACCTGCGCGCGCTCGCCCGCAGCGCCGGCGACTCGCTTGCGGGCCGCGCGGCGGCCAAGGGCTTGCAGGCCTCGGTCGAGATTTCCGACAAGTTGCCGGCGCTGGTGACGGGCGATTCCGTCCGCCTGCGGGCCGCGCTGGAAAACCTGATCGACAACGCCGTCAAATTCACGGAAGCAGGCGCAGTCGCTCTCTCGGTGACGCCCGCACGCGTCGCCAACGGCAAGGCCGGAATAGCCTTTGCGATATCCGACAGCGGTATCGGACTTTCGCTGAAGGAGATCGAGCGGCTGTTTCGTCCGTTCTCGCAGGCCAATGTCTCGATTGCCGCGCGCTTCGGCGGCGCGGGGCTCGGGCTGTCGTCGGTCAAGCAACTCGCGCGCGCGATGGGCGGCGACATCACGGTCGCGCCGCGCAAGGGCGGCGGCACCACCTTCACGCTGATGGTGACGCTGCCGCTGGCCCACACCGCGCCTGTCTCCGGCTCAGATGCCGAAGCGGCCCCGTCAGCGTTGGCGCCGCTGCGCCTGCTCAGCGTAGAGGACAATCCGTTCGGCCGCGTCGTGTTGAATGCGATCCTGACCGAGCTCGGCCATCAGCCCGAATTCGTCAGTCGCGGCGAGGTGGCGGCCGAGCGCCTTGCCCAGGGCGACTTCGACGCCGTGCTGATGGACATGGTGCTGCCGGGCATCGACGGCATCGAGGCGATCAGGCGCATCCGCGCGCTCGAGGCGCCGCTCGGCAGCATTCCCGTCATCGGGGTTTCCGGACGCGCGGAGGACGAGCCGGCAGCGCGTGCCGCCGGCGCCGACGCCTTCCTGGTCAAGCCTGTGTCCCCGCGGGCTTTAGCGATTGCGCTGCTTGAAGCGACACACCGTGCGGTAGCCGCGACTTGATGATCGCCGCATTGAGCTCGCCGCCATACACGAAGATCGCGGAGATGAAATACAGGAACACCAGCGCGATGATGACTGACGCCAGCCCCGCATACATCGTGACGTAGTTGCCGGCGAAGCGCGTCAGATACTGGCCGAACACGATGCCCGAGATCAGCGAGGCCACCATGGTGAAGACGATGCCGGGCAGGATCTGCAGGAAACCGCGGCGGCCCGCCGGCAGCCAGGCGTGCAGGATGAACAGCGCCACGACCAGCGCCGAGACGGCGATGCCGTAGCGGGCATAGAACAGCAGCCGCTCATTGCTTTCGACGAAGAACGGAATGTACCGGCGCGCCGTTTCCAGGATCAGCGGTCCGAGCACGATCATGAACGCCATCGCCAGCGACGCGAAGGCGGCGACCAGCGTGTAGCCGATCGATTCCAGTCGCAGCCAGTACCACCGGCGCGGCTCGACCACCGCATAGGCGCGGTTGAGCGCGGTTCGCAGCGCCTCCACGCCGTTGGAGGCGAAGTAGATCGCAAGTGCCGCGCCGATGGTGAGGATGTCGGTGCGGGTCGTGGTCAGCACATCATGGATCTCGCCGGAAATCGCGGCCGCCACCCGTTTGGGCCAGACCTGCAGCAGCAGCTCGGCGGCCTGGTCGGCCAGTTCCTTGGAGCCGAAGAAGCCGGCCAGCGCCGTGAGCACGATCAGGAACGGGAACAGCGCCATCAGCGTCGACAGCGCGATATGGCTGGCGATGGCCCAGCCGTCGTCGGCGAGGAACGTGTAAAACGCATCCTCCGCAACGTGGTAGACGTAGCGAACAGCCTTCACGCGACCCCTGCCTGGTTCGAACGGTAGCCGGGCTACCATCTGATATTATTGAACTAAAAGCCAGATGGTTACCAAGCTCCCCAGCGTGTGGCGAACCCCGCGGTGCGGTGTTATGTAGCGGTGATGGTCTCCTTTCTCACCACGATTCTGCTTCCGATTGCGATCGGCGCCGTTGCGATCGTCCTCCTGCTCGGTCTCGTCAACATGCTGAGGGGCGGCTCGCCCAACCGCTCGCAAAACCTGATGCGTATGCGGGTGTTGCTGCAGTTCGTCGCCATCGTCATCACCATGGTTACGATCTGGGTGATGGGCCGATAAGGGACTCACATGGTCGTGCTCAACCGCATCTATACCCGCACCGGCGACGACGGCACCACGGCGCTCGGCAATGGCGAGCGCAGGCCGAAATACGATTTGCGCGTCGAGGCCTATGGCACGGTGGACGAAGCCAATGCGGCGATCGGCGTGGTGCGGCTGCATCTGGCTGAAATGCCCGAGCTCGACCGCATGCTCGGCCTGATCCAGAATGACCTGTTCGATCTCGGTGCCGACCTGGCTGTTCCCCAGCGCGAGGGCAAGGCGGAACGCCTGAGGGTGCTGTCGAGCCAGGTGGAGCGGCTGGAACGCAACATCGACGCGTTGAACGAGAAGCTCGCGCCGCTCGGTTCCTTTGTTCTGCCCGGCGGCACGCCGGCAGCCGCATACCTGCATGTCGCCCGCACCATTTGCCGCCGTGCGGAACGCGTCATGGTGGAACTCGCCGCCAGGCCGGAGGAGCCCGTCAGTGAGGCTGCCATACAATACGTAAATCGCCTGTCCGACCTGCTGTTTGTCGCCGCCCGCGCGGCCAACAACAACGGCGCCAGTGACGTGCTCTGGGTGCCCGGCCAGAATCGTTAATAAGCGGTCGTCCGGGCCTCGCCCGCGTTTTCCTTTGGCCGGCTTTTCCGGGCCAAATTTCGGCCTTTCACGCGTTGACCGGGGGGGACCGGCGCTCTAGGTTCCGCGCCCGAGCAACCAATTTCCCTTTAGATTTGAGCGAAAGAAGGATCGATGAAGGTTCTTGTGCCGGTAAAGCGGGTCGTCGACTACAACGTCAAGGTCCGCGTCAAGAGTGACGGATCGGGCGTCGAGCTCGCCAACGTCAAGATGTCGATGAATCCGTTCGACGAAATCGCCGTCGAGGAAGCGCTCCGCCTGAAAGAGGCCGGCAAGGCAACCGAGGTGGTGGTGGTGTCGATCGGACCGGCGCAGGCTTCCGAAACCATCCGCACCGGTCTTGCCATGGGCGCCGATCGCGGCATCCTGGTGAAGGCCGACGGCAATGTGGAGCCGCTTGCGGTGGCCAAGATCCTCAAGAGCGTGGTCGATGCGGAGCAGCCGGGTCTCGTCATTCTCGGCAAGCAGGCGATCGACGACGACAGCAACCAGACCGGCCAGATGCTGGCCGCACTGCTCGGCTGGTCGCAGGCAACCTTCGCCTCCAAGCTCGAGGTCGACGGTTCCGACTTCAGGGTCACCCGCGAGGTCGACGGCGGCCTGCAGACCGTCAAGCTCAAGGGCCCGGCGATCGTCACCACGGACCTGCGGCTCAACGAGCCTCGCTATGCCTCGCTGCCCAACATCATGAAGGCGAAGAAGAAGCCGATCGACGACAAGTCCGCCGCCGATTACGGCGTCGATCTCACGCCGCGTCTCGAAGTTATCAAGACGACGGAGCCGGCTGGCCGCAAGGCGGGCGTCAAGGTCAAGGACGTCGCCGAACTCGTATCGAAACTCAAGAATGAAGCCGGGGTTCTCTGATGACGACGCTGCTGATTGCCGAACACGATAACGCGTCGATCAAGGATGCCACCAACAAGGCGCTGACGGCCGCAAGCCAGCTCGGCGCCGACGTGCATGTGCTGGTGGCCGGCGAAAACGCCAAGGCGGCTGCGGACGCCGCCGCCAAGCTCGCCGGCGTCAAGAAGGTGCTGCTTGCGGACGGGGCGTCCTATGCCCACGATCTCGCCGAGCCGCTGGCCGCGCTGATCGTCTCGCTCGCGGGCAACTACGACGCCTTCGTTGCGCCTGCGACCTCGCGCTTCAAGAACGTGATGCCGCGCGTGGCCGCCCTGCTTGACGTGATGCAGGTCTCCGAGATCATCAAGGTGGTCGCGCCTGACACCTACGAGCGGCCGATCTACGCCGGCAATGCCATCCAGACCGTGAAGTCGAAGGACGCCAAGAAGGTCATCACCGTGCGCACCTCGACATTCGCCGCGGCGGGCGAGGGCGGCAGCGCTTCGGTGGAGAGCGCCGCGGCGGCGGCCGATCCGGGGCTTTCGAGCTTCGTCGGAGAGGAGGTCGCCAAGAGCGACCGCCCCGAACTGACCTCGGCCAAGATCATCGTCTCCGGCGGACGCGCCATGCAGAGCCGCGAGAACTTCGCCAAATATATCGAGCCGCTCGCCGACAAGCTCGGGGCCGGCGTCGGCGCCTCGCGCGCCGCGGTCGATGCGGGCTATGCGCCGAACGACTGGCAGGTCGGCCAGACCGGCAAGGTGGTGGCGCCGGAACTCTATGTCGCGATCGGCATTTCCGGCGCGATCCAGCATCTGGCCGGCATGAAGGACTCCAAGGTGATCGTTGCGATCAACAAGGACGAGGACGCGCCGATCTTCCAGGTCGCCGATTATGGCCTGGTCGCGGACCTCTACCAGGCGGTTCCGGAACTCACCGGCGAGCTTGCCAAGCTCGGAAAGTAACGATGATTGCACCGGCCGGATGACGAACATCCGGCCGGTGTCTATTTAAGGGGTAGACGGCTGCGCGTTCCGCGCTGTTCCGGCACAGGATCCGGTGGATGAGATGGCGGTGACAATCAAGAA